>NZ_JAUMUL010000004.1:0-39617 GCF_030530635.1 Actinomyces sp. | reverse complement strand
ACCGTGGTGGGGCCGGCCCTCTTGTCGTTGTTCGACGGCGTTAGGAGATTGACGGCTGCTGCAGGCTCCGGGTCGGTGACACATCGTGGGACCACGCTCCGACCGCCGGCACGCTGCTAGGCACCGTGCGCTCGGCCGGCCGGGCGGCCTGCTCGCGGGTCTCACGCAAGGCGGCCACATTCGCCATTACCTCACGATCCGCCGCGGACGGCCCCATAGCCAGTGCTTTCGCTTCGGTCATTTGCATGACTTGCCCGCTGGGTGTTGAGACCTCGGCGCGGTCCTGCCCCAGCGGGCGGATCAGCCGGCCCTCGCCCGGACGACCGACCACCACTACCGGCATCCCCTCCACCGCCGCGACATGAGCGTCAGGCGCCGCTGACGCGATCCGCGCCGTCTGCGCGTCAATATCCTCCCGCTGATCAGAGTAACCCCGCCGCGTACCCTCAAAGTTGTTCAGCTGACTCAACGTGATCGCCTGACCGATGTGCTGCGCACTCTCCACGGACACGTCCCGGGCTCGCACCTCACCATCCACCGTCAACGTCACCTCGTTGGGGCTGCCGACCTTAACCGTCGCCTCCCAGCCAATGGCGTCATACCGCACGACCTCACCCGCAGCATCGATGCGCAGCTGGCCCATCATCGGCGTCCGAAGCTGCTCAAGATCCTCCGGCATGGGCACACCAACAATCGTGTCCGGATCCAAAGACGGCCTACTAAGCGAGTCGTCAAACGAGCGGCACGCCGCTTCCGCGGCCGCCCGGACCTCCTCACTGACCTCGACCACCCCAGGCAGCCGGTACATGCACTCTCCGAACCGCATGCCCTCATGATCGAAGTCCCTCACCCGCTCCAGTGGAACCGTGGTGCCGTCCTGCCTGACCTGATCCAGCCGGTCCGGCAACCCGAACCCCACACTTTCGTACTCGGTCGAGTAAGCATCCTTGCCCAGACCGATCCGGTCAGCATCCTGCGCGTCCCAGGCCATCACCGCAGGCCCCCGATCCGTACGCCACGCACGCACCAGCTGGCCCCCGGCGGCCTCCACCCACGTGCGCACAGGCTCCTGCCTATCGCGCCGTGGCTCGTGCCGGTAGTCGCCCAGCGCCTCGTACGCCTCGGACACCACCTGAGTCAGCCGGTCAGCCATCTGCTGGCCTCGTTCAGCTCCGACCCCGAGCACGTCTCCGACCTCACGTGGCTCGATTTGCCGCCCTTCGGAGCGCTTGAAGGTGTCGCCCCATTCGTCGTACGCGCGAATCTGCACCTCGTCGGCACCGTGGGCGGAGAAGCTCACCGACCGTCCGGTTTCGGGATAGTGGACGTCCAGCCAGACCCGTTCACCGCCGAGCCACCGGCTCCACCGCCACTCCAGGCGATCACCATCCTGCTCGAGATCCGACGCTGCCCTGTCCATCAGGTTCTGCCCCAACGCACCGCGATTGTGTCGCTCCTCATGTAGACGAGGGTCATAGACCAGCCATCTCGGGTCCCTCGCGCCCGTATCCCGCCGATACTGCTCGAAGTCGGCGTATGCCCCCTCGACGGCGTCGCTCATCACCCTGGTGATCTGCTGGCCCCGCTCCGCCGTGACCCCGAGCAGGTCCGGCACCTCACCCACGCTCACCGCGCGCCTGAAGTTACCCTCCCAGATCTCGGTTCCGTCATCGCTGCTCTCAAAGGTGACCCTTCGATTGGTGACCGCACTGCTCGCAGCAAGCCAGATGCCCTTGCGGCTGTGCCCCCAGATCCACTCAAGACCGTCACCGTCCCTCTGAAGGTCCAGCACCGCCTGGCCCAGACGCTCGCGGTATGGCTCGTCTCCCATGTTCCACGGTGCCTCCTTCAACCCCGTGTACTCACTCATGATCGATCCTCCTGTTCAGTCCTGGAGGGCCCGGCGGGCCCTCACCCTGACCCACGGTCGCGGTGACCACCACGACCGAGCTCCTGTAGCCGCCCGTCGCGCGACGGCGCGAGGCCAGCGCCACGCAGCCGCTACAGTGCCGCGCGCCGTCTCGCGCGCCTGCGCGACGGCACCGAGCAGCGCCAAGTCGCGCGCGTCCCGGTCCCGCATCTCCTCATACCGCTGCGGTCCCCACGGACGATCCGCTGCCACCGTCGTGCCGTCGGCGTGGATCCGCACCCACCGGCCATCGACGCCCACATCGACGACACGTCCATGGCTGGCGGCTAGCCCAACCAGTGCGTCGACCAGCCGGTCGGCCAGCACCACGTCGACCACCGCCGCCTCCAACGCGTCAGTGATTACCCACCACCCGCCTTCCCGGTCAGATCCGTCCCAGTTGTGCTGGGTGGCCGTATAGACGGGGGTCGGCTCCACCGCCGGCACCGGCCTCCTCCGCCTGCCACGCAGTAGGTGCTTGTGCTTCACGTGCGTCGTCATGCCCGCTTCCTCTCCTGTTCAGTGTTTTGCGTTGCCAGGCGTAGGCGCGGGCCGTCGGCGTTGTGGTGCTTGCGCAGCGCGGCCAGCCGCCGGCGTCCGGTGGACGCCGAGCAGCCCAGCAGCTCAGCCACCATCGCCCCGGTCACCGTGGCCCCGGCCTCCTCCTGGGCACGTACCCACTCCTCCAAGTCGACCCCGGCCTCCTCCTCGCGGGCCGCCGGCACCGGCTCGTCGCGGTCACCGGCGGGCAACTGTGCCGGTTCAGCGGCATCTGGCGTGGGGGCACTGGGGACGGCTTGATTCACCGTCTCCTCCTGGTGGGCGGTCAGCGTCCCCGCGACCTCGACGGCGCCAACATCCGCGCCATCTCCCTCGCCGGCGGTGTCGGTGGGCTTCTCCAGAAGCAGGACCGTCAGGTGCGTCATCGCCAGCAGCACCACGGGGGCGACCGCGGCGGCCGCGGCGCCGGCGATGCCGTGGCCGGTGGCCACGGCATGCACACCGTTCGACCCCACCGAGACCACGGCGCCGCCAGCCAGCAGCGTCCACGCGTACCACACCGCCCGGCTGCGCAGCTGCGACAACCTGACCACAGCCAGCGTGGCCTCAATGATCAGCCCGTCGATCAACAGCGGCCAGATCCACGCCAGCCCGTCCGGCATACCCACCCGCACCGCGAGATCCCGCAACGCCGTGAAGCTCAGTACGAATCCGCCGAGCCCCAGCGCCGCGGTCCCGGCCACCGCAAGACGGCCGGCCATGCGCCCCATGCGGCCACCACCCATACCCACTCCCATCCAGTTGCCTGTCCTGTCACTCCTGTCCACGACCGTCAGGACCACCCCGGCCGGTCGCCTGCAGCCCCCTGCCCACCTGTGGACGCCGCCGGCTTACGCCGGGGCCGGCGGCGACGCACAGGATGGACAGCGGGACCCGCCCGGGGCCGATGGACAGCCCAGCGCCGCCGCGGGCTCCGCCCACTACGCGGCGGCGCGGCCTGCCCACAGCCCCTCACCCGGCACGTGATCGGCGCCATTGGGGCTGCTGAGCGCCTGCACACAGGCCGCACGTCACCAACGGCTCGCAGGTGGTCACGGTCGCGCTTGCGCGGCCTGTGCACAGCCTCCCCGCCGTCACGCGCCCAGTCACCTGGCGTAGGCCGGTCGCTTCCCGTAAACGGGGTTGTGGATACGGGCAGCGTGCAGCCCCCTGCCCACATGTGGACGGCCCGGCGAACGGAGGGGCCGGCCCGCCCACATGATGGACAGCGGGACCCAAGGGCCCGGGGGTGTGGACGCCTCGCGCGCGGCCCTGTCTGCGCCAGCGGGCCGCGATGCGCGACTCGCCCACACCCCACTAGTCAATCCGTGCTCGCCTTCCCAGCCGGCCGCTCACGCGGTGGCCACTAAATCCTCGGGCCCACCAGCCGGTACTGATCACCTCCCGTCTCGGCTTCTACCCGAGTCGGCTACCAGCCCACTACCCAAACCCGCCCAGTCACCACGCACCACCAACCGCAGCCAACCAGCGCCCACACGCAGGCAACCCCGGCGCCCGATCAACGCCCGCCCAAGCGCTACGAAGGACTCTTCCCGGACCCTTACGAGCCAGAGAAGAGATAAATCAAGGCACATCTGGCACTGCGCAACGAAAATGCCGAAGTGTCGGGGTCTGCGTGGTCCGCCCGGTAATGGACAGGAGTGACAAGACCGGCGCCAACGAAAGACCTGATAGTGACTCAGATCACATGCGTGCAGTGTGGGCGGACCATGACCGCCTCCCGCCGCAGCAAGCGCTTCTGCTCTCCCGAGTGCCGACGACAGTGGGGCCAGCAGCACCAGTGTGAGTGCGTCGGCTGCGGCAACCTGTTCGTGCCCCGTAGCCCGGTGCAGCGGTACTGCTCCGCGGGCTGCCGTGAGCGATCAGGCAGGCGTCGCCGCTACGCCGCCGCGCGCGAGGCCGAGGGCGGCCAGGTGCGCACCTACCGGCGACCGGACGCGCGCACCACCGCCGTGACGACTGCGCGGTGCCCGGTGTGCACGCGCACCTTCACGCCCGCGCGCACCAGCCAGGTGTACTGCTCGCCCGAGTGCCGGCGTGCGCGCGCCAACGCCGCGCGCACGCGCGCCGCGTCTCTGACCCCGACTGCGCGCGCATGCGAGGCGATCGCCCGCCTGCACGTGCCCGATGGTGACGGCCGGTGCGCCGAGTGCGCGCACCCCTGGCCGTGCGAGACCCGCCGCCTCGCCGACATGACCACTGACAGTGAGGAGTGTGTGTGATCACGGTCAAGCGCCTGTACGACGTCGGCTCCGGCGGCATCGTCGACTACCTGATCGACTCCGTCGCTGACGGTGGCCCCGCCGTGCACGCCCACTACGAGGGCACCGTCTACTACACGCGGGCGGGCACGCCGGCTGGCCGGTGGCTGGGTTCCGGCCTGGCCGGCCTCGCCGACGGCGAGGGCCTGGAGGCGGGCTCCATCGTGAGCGCCGATCAGCTGCGCGCGCTCATTGAGGCCGGTGAGGACCCGGTGACCGGTCAGCCGCTCGGTCGGCGCTTCGCCGCACCTGTCAACGCCGCCGCCAGGGTGCGCGCGCTCGTACGCGCCCTGCCCGCCGACCTGAGCGAGGCCGAGCGCGCCGCGCGCACTGCGCAGATCGAGCGCGAGGTCGCGCGCACGACCCGCTCGCGCGCCGTGCACGGCCTGGACTTCACTTTCGCGCCGCCAAAGTCGGTGTCGACCGTGTGGGCGCTCGGTGACGCAGGCGTGCGCGAGCAGGTCGAGGCCGCGCACCGGGAGGCGATCAGCCACGTGATCAGCGTGATGGAGGCGCACTCCATCCGCACCCGCATCGGCAACGGGGGAGTGGTACAGACCGAGACCCGCGGCATCGTCGCCGCCGCCTTCGATCACTGGGACTCCCGCGCCGGCGACCCGCACCTGCACACGCACCTCGTGGTCGCCAACCGAGTGCAGGGCCCGGACGGCAAGTGGCGCACCCTGGACTCACACGGCGCGCTGCTGCCCGCCCAGGTCGCCCTGTCCGAGGCCTACGACAACTACCTGATGGACAGCGTGAGCGCGAGGCTCGGCGCCGAATGGTCGGTGCGATCCATCTCCCGCACCGGGCACGAGCACTGGGAGATCGACGGAGTCACCGACCGCCTCCTGCACCTGTTCAGCCGGCGACACACTGACATCGAGGCGGCCCGCGAGCAGGTCGACGGCCCCGGCCACTGGGACGCCGACGCCAAAGCGTGGCGTACCACCCGCCAGGCCAAGCAGCACCGGTCCCTGGCCGACCTGACCAGCCAGTGGCGGCAGCAGGCCGCAACGGTCACCGGCGGCGTCGACCCGCTGCGCGGCGTGCTCGGCCGGCCCCTGCCCGCTCCGGGCACACTCGCCGGCGCCCCCGGCACCCGCACCCACCCCATGCGCGCCGCCGACCTGACCGCCGACGACGTCGGCCAGCTGGCCACCCACGTCATCCAGAAGCTTCAGCGATCGCGGCCGTCGTGGACCATGTGGAATGTGCGCGCCGAGGCGCAGCGCACCTGCCGGCGCCTGCGCATGGAGAGCCCCGCCCAGCGCGACCAGGTCACCGAGGCCGTCGCCACGGCGGCCATCGGCATGAGCGTACGCGTCGACCACGCCCAGCGCGCTCACACCCCCGCCCGATACCGCCGTGCCGACGGCAGCAGCCGGTTCATCCCCGAGCACTCCGAGATCTACACCGCCCAGGCCCTCATCGACGCCGAGGACGCCCTGATACGCATGGCCGACGACGCCACCGGCCCGCGCCTGCCCGACCTGGACACCAGCCGCCCGGTAGCCGGCCGCCGCCAGCTGACCCAGGACCAGGCTGACGCCGTCCGGTCCGTGGCCACCAGCGGCCGGCGCCTGGACGTCATGGTCGGGCCCGCCGGCGCAGGCAAGACCACCGCGCTGCGAGCCCTGACCGATCAGTGGCAGCAGCACGGTGGCAGGGTCACCGCCCTGGCCCCCTCCTCGGCGGCCGCCGAAGTCCTCGCCGAATCCCTCGGCACGCACGCAGAGAACACGGCGATGTGGCTCACGCTCCGCAAGGCCGACGCCGACCGGCAGGCCACCATCCAGGCACTCAAGGAAGCCGATGACCGGCTCGCCTCCGGTGCCCGGGCCAGGCAGGTGCGCCGTGACCTCCAGGCCGTCGACCCCGACCCCTTCACCGGCCTGCCGGCACTCGCCCGCAGGCCCGCCCTCCAGGCGGCAATCCGCTCCCGCATCGCCTCCCTCCAGGCCGTCCCCGACCGGGCGCCCCTGGCGCAGGGCGACCTGGTCATCATCGACGAGGCCTCCATGGCCGCGACCCTCCCGCTTCATGAGATCGCCGCCCAGGCCGACGCCGTAGGCGCGAAGCTCCTGACGGTCGGGGACCCCGGCCAGCTCGCAGCCGTCGAGGCCGGCGGCGCGTTCGGCATGCTCGTCGACCACCGCTCGGATGTGCCCACCCTGGCTACCATCCACCGGTTCGCCGACCAGTGGCAGGGGCCGGCGTCGCTAGCACTGCGCGCCGGCGATCACCGCGCGATCACCACCTACGCCGACGCCGGCGCGATCACCTCCGGCAGACTGGACCAGGTGGTCGACCAGGTGCACGCGGCATGGCGTGCCGAGACCGCCGCCGGCCGCACCTCCCTGATGATCGCCTCCACCAACGAGCTCGCCGCCGAGCTTGCCGGCAGAGCCCGCGCCGACCTGGTCGCCGACGGCACCGTGCGTGGCCGCGAGGTCGGCCTGGCCGACGGCAACCACGCCTCAGCCGGCGACACGGTCGTCACCCGCCTCAACGCCCGCCACCTGCGCTCCGGCGACCACTGGGCCCACAACGGCGCTACCTGGCACGTCGTGGCCGCCGCAGCCGACGGCGCCCTCCTGGTCACCCCCACCGCCGACCCGGCCGCCGAGGCGATACACATGCCCGCCCAATACGTCCGCGAGCAGGTCGAGCTCGCCTACGCCACCACGATCCACCGGGCACAGGGCCGCACCGTCGACGACGCCCACCTCGTGGTCGACCCCTCCTCCGGGATCGGCCGGGAGGGCCTGTACGTCGGCCTCACTCGTGGCAGGCACCGCAACATCGCCCACGTGGTCACCGACCCCGAAGACCTCACCGACGACCTACTGACCAGCCAGCAGCCGGCCAGTGCCGATAAGATCCTCGCCGCTGTCCTCGACCGGTCCTCCGCCCCGCTCACCGCACGTCGGGCCGCAGACAATGCCGCCGAGCAGGCCGAGTCGATCGCGCAGCTCGCCAACGAGTACACCACCATCGCAGCAGGGGACGCCGCATGGGGGTGGGAGGGCGCGCTGGAGGCCATCCTGCCCGCCCAGGCCGACGCACTCATGGCCGACCAGTGGGCCGACGCGCTCACCCGGGAACTCGACCTGGCCGCCCGGGCCGGCGTCGACGTACGCACCGTCCTGCCCTCACTCGCCCAGCGGAGCCCGCTCGACCCAGCTCATCCTGCCGCCGACCTGACCCGGCGCGTCCGGCAGGTCCGCACCCGGGCAGAGCACGGGCGCCGGCGCCTGATCGTCGGTCTCATCCCCGCCGCCCCGCCGGCCACCGACCTCGACGTGGCCCGGGCCCTGGCTGAGCGCGAGCAGCTCATCACCGCCAGGGCCGGCAAAGTCCTCAACCAGGCCATGGCCGCCGGCGAGACCTGGACCGCCAGTCTCGGCAGGCCGCCGGCCGACCCGCAGGCCAGGGCCCGGTGGCTGCAGGCCGCCCGCACCGTTGCCGCCTACCGCGACCGATGGCAGGTCACCAGCCCGAAGCCCGCCCCCGGGCAGGAATATGAGCTGGAAGCCATGGAAGACCCGCTCGGTGTGCGCACCGCGTCGACCAACCGCGTCCAGGCGGACGACCGCCGGCGCGCCGCCTACGCCCTGCGACAGGCCCAGACGATCGCCGCCGGCCGTGGCCTGCCGGCTCCGTCGATTGGTGCTACCGACCAAGATCGTCGGCCCCGCCCAGAGCGGGCCCCCGAACCCGACCTGTAAACCACACCAGCCCGAACAATAGTGTTCGGGCTGGTGTGGTTTTCGTCGACGAAACCTATGGGCGGGGGCCGAGGTCGCGCGACGCCTCCAGTAGCTCCGTGAGGTCGGCCGGAAGTGGCCGGTCCGTGGGCCGGCCGGCACCAGTGGCGTCCACGACCTCCAGCCCTGCCGTCACGGTGCGGAAGGCGTTGCCGGCTTGGATGCGCGCCCACGGAAGGAGCCACAGCTCCACGTCCCTGGCGTCGTCCGCCACCAGCACGCGCGCGCCGGCGTCGACCACCGCCCGGCCCGCCAGGGCGACAAGTAGGCCGCCGGTTACCGCGGCCGTGCCGCCCGCCAGAACCGTGTGCGAGCCGGGGCCGGCTGCCACGCGGCCGCCCGGCGCCACGCGCTTACGCCCCCAAGAGGTCACGGCCGGCCCGCCAGACACCAGGACCTCCGCCTCACCGTCCGTGGCCACGCCGGCGGCGCCGTTAGCCGGCGGACCTGGAGGCGGGGGGCAGCGCAGGCAGGCGCCGTGCCTCATCGTCTCCTCGGTGCGGCGGCGGCGCAGGCGCTCATCGGGCAGCCACGCCAGCTCCAGCACCTCTGTGTGTCCGCAAGGCCAGGCGATCACGGCTCGGGAGTAGTCGGGGGAGTGGTCGATCAGGCGTCCGCCGCCCGGTTGGCCGCCTCCTGCACCTGCTGACGGTAGGCGGCCAGTGCCCGGTCCTGACATGCCTGCCACGTGTCTGAGTCCTTCCCGGCCTCCGCCATGTCGGTCGCCCAGCTCGGGGGCGTCAGTGGTGCGTGATGCGTATCGGTGCACGCGCATGCTGCGAACAGCGTCCGCAGCTCCTCGCGCACGTATGTCAGATTATGGTGCCAGCCGATCAGCGCCTCGCCGACCTGCGCCGGGTGCGTCGCTATCAGATACGACCGGTGCAGCGCATCCAGCAGCCGTACCGCCCCCTCATGCTGCTCCCAGCAGCGGGGAATGCTCCCGACACCCTTGTGGCCATAGGCGACGACCAGCTTTGCGACCCAGATCCGCAGCTCTCCCAGCGTCTCAAGCCGCTCATCGGGCGTCATCACCCACCAGTCGACTGTAGGTGCGAACGGCGCCTCAGCATCCAGTGCTGAACTGCTTTCACTCATCGCCTGCTCCTCCCATCGTGGCCTTGAGTTGCCGAACGATTGTGCGGGTCACCGCCGCCCGGTGGCCCTTGGCGATCAGCCGCTGCCACGCAGGAGAGGCGTCGATCACCCGGTGCAGGGCCTCGTGGCAGGGCCGGCACATCGCCATCAGCTCCTCATGACGCTCATGGCCCAGCCTCCTGTAGGACAGGTGGTGCAGGTCCCCGGCATCCGCTCTCCAGGGCCGTGAGCACAGCGCACACCACACGCCCCCGGCGCGGGCGGTCTCCTCCCGCACCCACTCCCTGCGCCTCGCCCTCCACGCCGGGGACGCCATCCACGCCGCATACCGTGCCCCGGCGGCCGTCCGGCTCCTCGTGCGCAGCGGCCTGACCCGCTGCCGCAACCCACCGGTGCTCCTGGTGCTCGCAGTCATCGTTCACATCCCCGGGCTCATCGCGAACTCGCGCGTAGGTGTAGCGGCCGGCCGGGACCGGCCGCCGACATCAGGGGGCAGCGCACCGATCCGATCCTTACGGAACCCGGCCCACGCGTCACGATCCGTCGTCACGATCGGCAGGCTGCGCTCACCCAGGCGCCCAGCGATCTCCTGTGCCTTGCGTGCAGCCGCCGGATCGACGCTGATATCCCGCCACGCGAAGTCCACTCCCCGCGCCGTCAGAGCCCGCTTCGTGGCAAAACAGGCCCCACATCCGGGCCGCCCGTACACGACAACCATCTTGTTCACTCCTCACTCTCATTGACGGTTGCGCCTCTAAACGCCATTCGCGCCGGCGCCTGCTCGGTCACCGACTGCCTGCCGCCCCGCCGGCGCGCCCTGGACTCCAGGTCCCGGCCCTCCACGATTACCGCCGGCGCAGACCCCTTGAGCAACAAGGCCGTGCCCTTGGGCAGCTCGCGCAGTTGCGCCCCGGTCATGATCCTCTCCTCGGCCTCCGCCCACGACGTGGAGGTGCCCCACGCGCTGTGCCCGGTGGACACGGTGCGCCGGCGCACGTCCCGCTCACCGACCGCGGCCGTGATCTCAGCCAGCGTCTCACTCCTGGTCGCCCCGCCCAGGATCAGCTTGGAGGTCGCCGAGTCGAAGAGCGCGTCCGCCGCGTCCTTGCCCAGCCGGACGGCCGCCTGCGCGCGGGACTGCTCCACGATCACCGTGGTCACATTCGAGCCGCCGCCGGCGCTCATCATCGTGCCCAGGCTCGGCAGCACCGCAATATTGTTGATCTCATCCAGCAGCAAACCCAGGGGTGGCGTAAGCCGGTTGCCCGCCGACTTGTTGGCCATGGCCATGGCCGCCGCGTACACGTCCTCAATCAGAGCCGCGACCAGTGGCGCGCTGGTGGCGGCGGCATCGCCGACGATGTACAAGGTGCCGCGCCGGCGGACGAAGTCCGCGATATCAAGCTGCTCGCCCGGGGCCGGGGAGATCGCCTCCCGGACCGCAGGGTCCATCAGCGGCTCGGATATGCATGTGCGAACCGTCGCCCAGATGTTCGCCACCGTGCGGTCATCCCCAGTCATCGCACTGGCCAGCTGGTCGGCCCAGCCCGGGGCCGCCTGTGGGTGGCCGGCCAAGATCGACACTGCCTCCTGCGCCAGGCCCGGACGGCTCGCCCACCTGGCCAGCGCATCCACATCCACCTCACCCAGAGCGGCCGCATGCAGCAGCGGCGCGATCACCATACGTGCGTTGCCACCCCAGAACTCATCGTTACCGGTGCCCCTGGTACCGCCGTTGGCCGCCAGGGCCCGCGCCCGCCGCATCGCCGTCTCAGTATCCTCGCATCCCCGCCACAGCGACCAGCGGATCGACGCCCGACGCAGCACGTCGCCGGCCTGGCCGACCGCATCGATGCCGGCCGGCGCGAACACCGCCACCGGCCCCACCTGGGCACGGTCCAGCACGGTACCCAGCGCGGTCTCGGCCCTCACCGACGTGGTGACCACCGCGCCCGGGTACTCCACCACCATTGGGTCGACGAAGTATCGGCCCTTGCCGGCCCGCGACGGGGCCGAGATCACCACGGAGTCCTCGATCGGGATCCACACCCACACCCCGCGCGCCATTCCGACGCGCATGCCCAGATCCTTCGCCCGGGGCCTGGCCAAGTCCGGGCGCAGCCACCTCATCCGCTCCACCGCGCGGGCCGACAGGTGCCGGCGCACCTGAGCGGCGGTAGCCATGCCGGCCTGACGGCGCGGGTCCACCTGACGGCGCTGCCGCCGCCCGCCCCACCGGGACGAGGCCCACAACACCACCGCTATCACTGCGACAAGCTCCGCCGCCCAGCAGGCCCAGAACAGCCAGGAGGGCATCCCCGCAGCCTGCCACGCCTCGGCCGGGACCTGGCCGGTCAGTACCCGCACCAGCCCGGTCGGTGCCGACGCCTGCACCGTGCATACGCCGAGCGTGCATGCCGCCCCGGCGGCCAGCCGGGCGGTCGCCCCGAGACCAACGCCCGTGCCGATCAGTCCCAGCAGCAGGTACGTGCTCGCATCCTGGTCACCTCTCATGCTCCTGCTCCCATCCCGGCGTCGGTATCGGTCACCTGCGCCTCCCACCTGGTGCGCTGATGCCCCACCAGGAAAGTCCTCTTGCCGACCATCCACAGGCCCGACCCGACGCTCAGGTGACTGACCGCCCGCACGGCTGCCTCGCTCATCCCCAGGGTCCGGCGGGCCGCCTCCAACTGGTCCGACTCCTGCCTATACACCACTCGAGTGGACGTGTCGGCCAGGAGTCCCTCAGCGACCGCGCGCTCCCTCGACCCCGCAGCGCCCACCGCGTCCAGGTCGGACAGGCGGTGGATCACGATCACGTTCGCCGTCCCCCACGCCCGGGTGAGCTTGAACTGATCGCGCATGCGGTCCAGCAGGCCCGGCAGCGGCATCAACCGATGGGCCTCCTCATAGATCATGTACCGCTGGCCCAGGTCCGCCCCCCGCAGCGCCGACTCCATCCACGAGCCAGTGCAGGTCATCAGCAGCGGCAGGGCCTCCGACCCCTGCGGGATATTGCGCAGGTCCACGCTCATCATCGGCGCCTCGGGCTGGAAGCGCACCGTGGAGGGGCCGTCGAACATGCCGGCCAGGTCCCCGGTGCGCGTGATCCGTTGCAGTGCCAGACCGGCGGCCCTGCCCATGGCCGCCAGCTGCTCACTGGTGGCCGCCCCGAGTGGCAGGCCCGTGGTCAGCGACGGGGCCAGTAGCTCCTCCACCACAGTGGGGACCAGCGGCACACCACCCCGCTTCACGGTCGCGTCGATCGCCGTGTCCAGAGCCGTGTGATCGTCCTGGTCCAGTGGCCGGCCCAGCAGCGCCGAGGTGAGCGCGCCCAGCAGGCTGTGACGCTGCCGCTGCACCGTCCTGGCCCACAGCTCATCGGTAACGACCTTGCCGTCCAGGTCACGCTCGGGCCGCCGGCCCTCATCCAGGGGGTTCAGCTTCGCCCCGTCCGCGCCGCCGATACTGATAACGGCACCGCCGGCCGCCTTGACCACCGGCGTCCACTCACCCTTCACGTCCCCGGGCACAAAGGTCTTCCGGCCGAACGCCGCTGACCGCAGTGCCAGGCACTTCATCAGCGAGGACTTGCCCGAGCCGATCGCCCCGGACACGGTGATGTTCGGATTCGAAATGATCCGCCGTGCATACAGTTCGAACGGGTCGAAGCAGAACGCCGTCCGCGACAGCTTGTCCCAGCCGATATACGCGCCGGCCGAGCCCAGGCCCTCCTCAGCCACGAACGGGTACTGCGTGCGCAGCACACGGGTCGTGGCCCGCTCCGCCCGGGCGTGGGCCGGAACCAGGGCCCGGCCCATCCTGGGCCCCGCCTCGCCTTCCGGGGGAAGGTAGTCGCCGGCCCAGATCGCCTTCTGTGCCGCCTTCAGCTGTCGGTCACGCTCGCGCTGCTCACGGCGGATCTCCGCGGCGCGGTGCCGTTCGGCCCGGGCCGCCTCCCGCACCTGCGCGCGCGTACGCTCGCCCGTAACCAGTGTTGCCACTCTCCGGCTCATCGCATCCCCAACCCCAGCGGCAGAGCCGCTGCGTCAAACAGCTCGTCCTGCTGCGCGTACAGCGTCCTCGGTGTGCACTTGGCCCTGCGGATCGCCGACCGCACGTCCTCCACCGCCCGGTCCAGGGCCTCCCTGTCCGGCGCCGAAACGGCGATCAGCGCCACGTGGTCCATGTCGCTGTGCCCGTCATCCAGGTCCGCCAGGTGCCGCTCGGCCTGGGCGCGCTCGCGCCGGTGGATGATCGTGTCCCGCCGCCCGATCTTGCGCCGATCCTCGCGGGCCTCCGCCTCGCGGGCGTCGTCGTGCTGGGCGTCCTTCACCGCCCTTGCCGTCTCGATCGGCCTGTAGATCAGGGACATCGACAGCTTGACACCCGGGACCAGCACCAGCGGGTGCAGGAATCCCGGGACAACCTTTAGCCTCGGCCACCGGCCGATCTGGAGGACCTGATGCCACCCGGTGTCGGTGTGCATCGACGCCCAGCCGTTATCCACCGCCATCGCGCCCGCGTCCGGGAGGTCCCCAGCTTCTTCCGGGTGCTGCTGTAGACGTACCGCCAGCCCGGGGTCATAGGCAGTGCGGATCACCACCGCCAGCTCCGACGGGGTGATCCACCCGCGTGACGTCAATCCAGCCGCGGGAAGGTGGTCTTCCAGCAGCCGCATCCGTTGCCTGAGCACCGCAGCGCCGCCGCGCAGGCCGCCGCCGTAGGACTTGACCGCGCCACTGACCGCATCCAGGTCCAGCGTGATCGTGATCGTGGACTCGTGCTGCTCGGTCGCCGTCGTGCTGCGCCTTAGCAGTGCCTCGTAGTTGCGGCGCACCGTCGAGGCCTGCGGTGCCTTGTCCTGCCACTGGTCCCAGTGGGACTGCACGCCGACGCCGCCGTCGGCCATGGAGCGCTGCTGCACCTGGATCCGGCACACCCCGTCGGCCTGCCCGAGGCTAGCCAGCAGGTCCGCGTAGCCTGCCGCCATCTCATCCTGTTTGTCCGCGTCCGACATCATGAATTGGCCGTGCGTGACCTTGCATGTGGCCGTCAGCGTGTGCTTGTGGGGGTCATGGATGAACGCCGTGGAGTCCCGCTCGTCGAGGAACAGCCTTAGTCGTGCCCGGGAGCCGGCAAGTGCGAGCGTGCCAGCGGGGCGTGTGCGCCACACCGGCCGGCGCCACTGGTGCTGCCCCGACAACCGCCGGTACACATAGGACACCCCGACGGGCATCCAGTCCACCAGCTTGCCGCCGGCACCCATCGGTACCAGGCCCAGCACCAGCAGCAGTACCCACACCGGCGCCGTAACCACCAGCCCCCGCAGGCCCCCGGCAATCGGCATTGAGAACACCGCGATCACCGCGCCTGCCAGCACGCACACCAGCGCCGGCCCGGACAGGCCCAGCACCACTCCGCGCGAGGACCGGCGTGGGAAGATCTCTCCGCGGGATACCGCTGCGCTGCTCATCAGATCCCCGAGCCGGCCTGGGCGCCCCAGCGGATCAGCGCGGACGCTCCGCCGACCACGAATGCGGCGATGATCGACACCGCCACCGCGCCCTTGCCGATCTGCGTCGCCCGGCCGTGGTCCCAGAAGTTCCCGCCGGCCCACACCAGACCGCCGATCGCGGCGACCGCGACCAGGCAAACGATGCCGACCGCGACCGTCGACCCCACCAGATCCGTCAACACATCCATGAACGGCAAGAAAGTCCAGTTCGGCGAAATAGCGGGGTCGTAACCCGTCCCCGCCGGAACCGCTGCCCACACCGCGTTTCGAAACCTTGCCATGGCCATCTCCATTTCGTGAGTGAGAGGCGGGCACCGTGCCTGCCTCCTGTCACTCCTGTCCACGACCAGACCGACCACAGCGGTCAGGCCACGGAGGTCAGGCGACGGCGTCCACGATCCAGCCGATCAGGCTTGGCAGCGCCGCGACGCAGAACGCGGCGGCGATACTGACCACGACGCCGGCCTTGCCGGCTTGTGACAGGCGCCGGCTGCTAACCCGGCCGCCGGCCCACGCCAGGCCCGACAGGGCCAGCCCTGCCACGCAGCACAGCAGCGCAGCAGCCTGCAGCCCGCTGGCCAGATCGAGCAGGTCGACCAATTGCTCCCACAGCTCCACGTCCGGAACCACCACGCGCGCGGCGCGCATCAGGCCTCCTCCCAGGCTGAAGACGTTTCCTCGTCATCGAAGGGGTCCGGCCCGTAGTAGTCCGGAGCCGGCTGTGCCCCCGAATCTCCGCTGTCGTCACCCCAGTCGTTCACACCGGGGTCATAGCCCGCGTTGTAGTACTCCGCAGCGTCTGGCCCGGCCTCGCCGGGTGGGGGAGTGGCGCTGTTACCGGCGCGCTCCGCTTCCCGCGTCAGCCCGCCATCGTCTCCGCCGCCGTCGCCGTCTGTTGGGGTACTGCTGGACGCAGCTTCGGCGACCTTTCCTCCAGCCCCCGACGACGTGCCCGAGGATTCAGTGGTAGAGGCTGCCTCCTGCCCGGCAGCGGCCTCACCACCCGCCGCCTCACCGGCAGCCGTTCCGGATCCACTGACCCCGGCGCCGGCGGCAGCGCCGGCCGCTGCGGCGGCGGCCGCGACCGTCTTGATCGTGTCGCCCACGGTCTGACCACCTTCCTCCATGCCGTCCTGCGTATCCCGATGCATGCCCGCGACAGCGGCCTCGCCGGCGAAGTTGAAGAACGTGAAGCAGGCGAACGGAACGAAGAGCGCCAGCAGGAACATGCCGCCGGCCATGATGATCTGCCCCACCAGCGCACCCAGCGTGTCCGGGGAATCCAGATTCCCCAACGCGCTGATCGACAGGCCCAGGATCAGCACAACGCCGATCGGGGCGACCAGGATCGCGGCGATCCATCCCAGGATAGTCCGTGGCCAGCTCCTCGTCGGCTCGGCCGCCAGCCCAGACCACGCCAACGGGGACACCGCGACCACGCCGTGCAGCATGATGTTGCGCACCACCATGATCACCATCAGCGAGCACGCGAACAGCAGCGTGAAGAAACACATGAAGCAGAATGCGATCAGCATGAACGAGATCCCCATCGCTGACCCGGCGGCCGCGCCAGTGGGCGACGCCTCCGCCAGCGCAGTGAAGGTGTCTGAGGACCAGATGTCCACCAGCTTTTGCGACAACACCTCCGTATCCAGCTCCAAATAATTGATGAACGCGGTCTTCACGCCATCGATCCCGTTGGCGATCACCGCGACCACCGGCAAGGTCACCATTGACGCGGCGGTGCCGAACAGGGCGCCTCCCATCGCCCGTCGCAGCCCGGCCAGGCCGCGCATCTGGAGACTGGTGATCATGATCTGATACAAGGCGAACAGCACCGTTATTGGTATCGCGAATGCCAGCACGCGGCCACTCCAGGTGTACATGAAGTCCGCATCCAGGTTCGGGGCATTCACCGTGAATATCAGGGCCAGTGTCATTGACATGATCCAGGCGACCGCCTTGCCCAGCGTCGCCGCGACCCATATCGCGGCCTGCTCCAGTGCCTCCTGTACCCATCCCGCTGCGGCGTTATTCACCGCCGAGGCGACAGTACCGACAGGGTCGGTGACCACCTTCAGCGCGTCCCCCGTCTTCTGCCCGAGCTGGTGGAGCTTACTGCCGATCCACGAGCCGACCTGGCCGGCCCTCTCCTTCGTCCAGTCCCACGCGTCGCCGAGGATGTCAGCCGGCGCCACCGCCGCCTGCACACCCCCCGCCGCCGGCACCGCCTGCCCGGCGACCACCGACGCAGTCACGGGCGCGGCGGTCGCCTGCGGTGCCAGCACACCCATGGACACGACCACCGCGACGATCAGCCCCAGCAGCACCCGCCACACCGCTGGCCCAGGCCACGGACTGCCCCTCATCGTTGTTATGTCGGTTGCGTCAGTAATGTTGGTTATGTTGGTTGTGGTTGTCACTGTGCCTCACTCCCCAGTACTCCGACCAGCTCGCACAGCCCGTCGTTCACCGCCGGGTCGCAGCGCACGATCATCACCGTCGCCGTGGTCTGTGTGCGCGTCCACCCGGCCACATCACCGACCGCCTCCACGGTCGTGGTCACCTTCGCCAGCGTCGTCAGCGCGTACAGGGTGTCCCGGTGACTGATCACGTCCAGGTACACCTGATTGCCGCCGGCGGCGCGCAGCGTGGAGTTGTCAGTCGCCTCCACCGCCAGCACGTCGATCGTGTCCACCTCCCGGGCAGCGATCCGGTAGGACAGCTCATCAGGATCCAGCGAATCCGACACCGACTGCCGCATCACCCTGTGCACCTCCGCGCCCATCGGCCCGTCCTCACCTGTCATCCCGGCCAGCCACTCATCAGTGATCCGCTGCTTCTCCGCCAATGCGTCATCCGGCTGATAGCTGGAGTAGTCGTAGCCGGCCGCAGCCTGCACGCTGGCTGCAAACACCTCCGGATCGGACGTTTCAGCGAATGGTGAGTCGCCCAGGCGCGGCAGGCCGGCGCCGAAGTCCACGCCGGTCGAGCTCGTCACGTTTGCGGAGTTCCCCGGGGCCGCCGACACCGTTGGTGCCGCCGACGCGGGGGCCGGCACGGCCGTCGCCGACGTCGTCCCGCCCACACTGCTCGGGTCGGGCAGCCGGTCCGTCGAGGCCCCCAGCGCCAGCCCGGCCACCAGCACCACCACCAGTCCGGCCACCAGCAGGCCAGCGGCTTTGGCCGGGTGATCCTTCAACCAATCAGTCATGTTCCTCACACTCCTATGTAGAGTCCAAACATCTATTAATAGTCACGACTCGATCACGCGGATGTAGCGAGGTGTGCCGTAAACGGGGATGCGCACCACGCCCTCCGCTGGTGACTGCGCGCCCACCAGCTCCCCGCCACCGAGGTATATGGCGACGTGCCCGGGCCACCACATCACGTCCCCGGGTAGCGCCTCCGCCGCCGACACCTCCCTGCCGGCGGACTTCTGCGCCTCGGACCAGTGCGGAAGCTCGATACCGATCTGCCGATACGCCCCCTGCACCAGGCCCGAGCAATCCCAGCTATCGGGCCCCTCCGCACCCCACACGTACACATCCCCGATCTGCTGAAGCGCAAAGGTGACCACGGCATTGCGCTTCTCGTCCAAGCCCGCCGGCACGCCGCCCGTGCTGGTGCCGGCTGTGCAGGACACGTTCGACAGTGCCGACACCAGCGTGTCGGCGACCGGCTCCCACCGGTCATAGGCGTCCGGGTACGCCGACCGCTGGACGGTCTGCGCTGCCCGGCCCGGTGCCATACCCTGCCAGCCGCCCACGCTCATGAGCCGCTCATAAAAGATGGCCGCGGATGTCGCCGGAGTCATCAGGTCCGCGATCTCGCCCCAGCCCATCGACGGCCGCTGCTGAAACAGGCCGATACTGTCGTAGTTGGAGCCCTCCCCGTCATTGGGCAGGCTCAGGGACTCCGGGACCGCAGGGTTCGCCAGGTTCCGCAGCGTCGTCTCCTGCAGCGCGGTCATCAGGGCAATCACCTGCCCCGCCTGGCCTGCGCCCGCCTCGTTGCCGGCCGCGATGATGGCCGCCGCATTCTCCAGCTGCGTGGCGCCCAGCGTGATGGTGGCCCCCGAGGCCGTGGTGGCCTCCAGCGAGGTCGTATCGCCCAGGTTCACCGAGCAAACCGCAGCCGCTGCCTGCTCGCCCTGGTGATGGCCGAACATCAACACCGCCAGGATCCCGACACCCGCCACCGGGGTCAGCAGCACCGCAACCACCACCAAAACCACCAGCGATGCCTTCGCGCCTCCGCTCATCGCGCATCACCCCCACTCGCGCCGTCGGCCGGTCCTGTCACTCCTGTCCACGACCCGGCGGACCACGACCGCCTCCAGTACCGCCTAGACCGGCCCGCCAACTCAGCCGCCACCCGGGCCGCCTTGGCCTGCGCCGGCCCCACGCCCCCAAGACGCTCCCGCTCGGCCGCCACCGCCCGGGCGCGTGCCCGCCGCGCAGCCTCCAACCGGGCCCGCTCGGCCAGCACACGCTCATGCTCACGCCGCCGCACCTGCGACGGCGCCGGCAGAGGCTCGCCCGCCTCATCCAGCCACGCCATCAGCCGATACGCCAGCCACCGGGCCGGCTCACGCACACCCCGCGCCCCGCTATGCGGCCACGCCGACCCATCAGGCCTCCGATCCACCGCCCCTACCAAATCCGACAGACCCCAGCCGGCATCCCAGAATGGCCGGATCACGCGCATCACGTACCGGTCCGAGCAGCCCCGCAGCACCACCAGCCGATCCTGCACACGACGCGCCAGGGCGAGCACCGCCTCCTCCCCGGCTCTCGTAGCGCGAGCCGACCACCACGCAGGCCGCCGATCTGCTGGCAGGTGCGCCGGCTGCTCGGGCGGCCGCGGAGCGGGCGCCCCCAAGAAGGCAGCGCCGCGCAGCGGCACCACATCCCCTCCACGATCCGAGCCTCGCGCGCGCGTGCGGGGGCTAACCATCCCTGACAACGGGTAGGGGTGACACCTAGATCCACAACCCAACCGATCCACCAGCCGGCGCGGCACGCACAGCGACCTCACCGCCGCCTCATTCCGCCGCACCAGCTCCACCCCGCCGTGCCCGTCCTCGACACGCACGCGTGGCGCCCAGCGCGCAGACCGCCCCCCGGCTACCAGCCCCAACAGCCCCCACGCCTCAAATCGGCGCAGCCACCGCTGCACCGTCCGCACACTCACCACCACGCCAACCTCGGCCGCGCCGGCCGCCACCTGCGCATTCGTCACCCGCGTCGTTCGTGACCGGCCGTCGACCCACGCCACCAGGGCACGCGCCACCGCCCGGCCGGTCGCCTGGTGATCCGCGCGCAGTCCCTCAGCCTCCATGACCCGAGCTACAGCATCCAGCCACACGCTCACCCGGCCCGCCAGCACCGACCCCTCCGGCACGCTGCCAGCCACCAGCAGCCTGGACCGCTCCACCGCCACACTCGGCCGCCGCCACTTCCGCACCCGGCAGTCAGCCACCCAGCCATCGCCATCAGATCCGGCCGGCCGGGGCTCGTGGCCACGCCCCTTACCCGTCCGTGCGGTGCCGGCCACCGCCGGCGGCATCGCTGCGGGGGCACCATCGCCGCCCGCCAACATTGACGCCTGTACAGGGGTTCCCAGACTGTCCTGCAACTGCTAGCCTTACTGCCGTTGGGGTGCAAGCCCCCCCCAGGCCCCCAGCCGAGTCTGCGAAAACTATGGGCTGGGTGCCGTATCTTCTAGGTCGCCTCACCACCCTCCCGGTGGTGAGGCGATCGGCCGTTTACGGGGTGGCCGACGACCCCGGTCACGCAACCCGGGGCATCACCGCCTCCGCAGCCAGCGCCAGCGCCAGCTCCAGCTGCAACCCACCCGGCACCACCGCTGGCCCCTCGCTCTCAGTCGTCACCGGGTCCACGGCGTCCGCGGGCACCGCATGCACGCCGGCCGCGACGCGCGCCACCCAGACCCGCTGCAGATCGGACCAGCCGCCGCCGGCCACATCCGCCCGGCCTGACCGCAGCGCCAGCACCAGCGACGAATCCACCCCTGCCCGCTTCGACCCCACCACCAGGGCCATCCACGCTCCCGCCGCTGCTTCATCCACGCCCAGCCGGCCAAGCTCGCCGGCCCGGGCGTCTTCACGGGCCCGTGTGTGCCTAGCCCGCGCCGGCTCCGACACTGCCAGCTCCGCGACTCTCACCGTCCCGTCAGCCGCCACCCGTGCGGGCACGCCCGCACCCACCAGGACCTCAACCAGCAGCCCCAGCACCGGCCCCACCTCCACGGCCTCCGGCGTCCCGTCGCCGGCCGGAACAATCCGCTCCGCCCGCTCCACCGCGCGGTCATCCGCGTCCTCCAACGCACCAACCACCACGCCGTCGGACGCGGCCCGCCGCGCCAGGCGGTGCGCATTAGTGTCGCCGGCCAGGCCGTGCAGCTCCTCCATCACTGCGGCGTCGCCCACAGCCCACACAGCGCGCCGCACCAACCAAGGCCACAACTCCTCATCCCCAGCCGCCTCAACCTCACCCGGCCGCAACATCAGCAAGTCCAGCACCTCCGCGCGCAGCATCAGCAGCACCTCATCCAGACCCCCGCACCGGCCCGCCAAAGCACCCGGCCTGCGCCGGCCCACCCGCCGCCGCAGCTCCACCGACACCGCCTCAGCCACCGCCGCACCCAGACCCGACTCCCAGCCACCAGGCGCACGCCGCACCTCAGCCAACGCGCGCCGCAAACCAGCACCCGACCGCACATCCACGTCACTGAAATCGCTGCTCACAACGGATCACCCACCGAATCACTAGGGAAGAGAGGAACAAGGGAAACAAGGACAAGACCCGACCGGGCGAGCTCACTGAACTGCACTAGCCAGACACGCCCACCACAGGCGCGTCGGCCAGCTCGACCACATAGACCACCTCGGCGCCCGGAGTGACCCAGTACCGATGCACCTGTCCGTCGCCGTCGGTGGCCTGGGCCCAGCGCAGACACCCATCCGACCCGCTCCAGGTCAGGCCCGGCACATCCAGGTCAATCTCCGCCCGCACGCGCCCATCGACGCCCCCGCACCGGTCAGCCTCAGCGCTCTCACCCGGCAGGGCCTGATCCACGATCCGGCCCGTCCTCAGCACCTCACCGGCCTCGACCCGATACGCCCACCCCGGCTCAAACTCCCCCGACACAGCGGCCGCCGGAGCAGCAGGCAACGGAACCGCCGCCAACACACCCACAGCAACACCGGCAGACAACGTCCTAAACATTCGAACCTCCTAGGAGAGCCGACCGAACCCGGGCATGTCGCGATCCGGTCTCGGTAACAATCAGGGACAGGTGGGAGGACACCACGCCGGGCGCCCTCCCACCCTGGCCCGCCGACGCACCACCGCCAGCAGGCCCGCAGGCCGAGGCAGTCAGACGCCCCGCACCTGCTGAGGACAGGCAGGACCGACCTACCGTCCCCAAGACAGGAGCACCACCGTGCGCTACGCAGCCACCAGCGGCGGAAAACTGATCAGCATCAACGAATACGCGGCTAGTCCCGACACGCCCCAGGCACTGACCTGCCCGGGCCAGGCGCCCGACGGCAGACCCTGCCGCGCCACCGCCTGGGCCAGGGCACTGAACTCCCCGTACGTCCGACCCCACTTCTTCGCCAAGGAACACATCACCGACTGCGACGAGGGAGAAGCCGCGGTGCGAGCCAGACAAGGCCACCGCGACGGATCCACAACCACCCGCACCCGCCATGAGGGGCCGACGCTGCTGCTCATCACGCCAAGCTCCACACCGGGCAAGGACACCAGGACGCCCACTACCCGCACCAAGGCCTCCGGGCGTCCCATGGCCACAGCCATCACAGGCCCCGCCAGCAGACGATCCGCCCCCACCGCGAGAACAGTCCCATTGGCCTCGCTGCTCGCCCGCGCCCTCAACGGCCGCCTCGACCCCGAAACAACCCTTGCGCTGCCCGACAAGACCAGAGGACCGGTCAGCCGACTCCTGATCCCCGCAAACACCCTCACCAAAGACCACAACGGCCTGCACGCGTGCTTCTACGGCCAAGTCACCGACTACGCCGAGAACACCGCAACACGCAGCGTCTTCCTGCACCTCAAGCCCCAGCCCGGCACCAGACCAAGAAACACCGCCGGCTTCATGATCCGTGAGGACCAAGCCCCCAGCGTCCAGGACAACCTCGACGCCAGCATCGGTGACCTCGTAGACCACCACGTCATCGTCATCGGCACCCTGCGCGTATCTGCCAACAGCGGCAGCCTCTACATCGTCCTCGACGACACCGACTCCATCGCCTACCAGCGCTGACCAGCTCACGACGCGCCCCTGACCAGGTCCACGGCGGCCGCATCATCCAGGCCCTCAACCCACCGGCCCCAGCCCGATCGAGCGGCCACCGGCCCGTCCTCGCCCGGCACCGACACCGTGACCCGCCGGCCCGACGGTGGCCGGACCTCCAGCTCGCACGAGCCACCCCACGCGTCAACCACCACCGGCAGCCCGGACAGGTCGACACCGGCCGCTCGGGCCAGGCCGGTCGTACGCTCACACACGCCCCGGCAGGCGTCCACGCGTGTGCGGTGACGCTCCCACGCCGCTGAAAAGTCCGTGACCAGACTCTCCATGGTGGACAAAACCCAGCGGCCAGGATCAGAGCCAACCCGCCAAGCGACCTCACCACCATCCAGCTCCCAATCAAGACCCCATCGCAGCTCAGTCACCTCCACACAAGCCACGCCCTCAGGCAGGCCCACAGGAACCAGACCATCAACCAACGCCCGCACAACCTCAGGCACCACGCCCGCATACATGCCAGCATCAGGCCCATCTACCCGCAGCCAACCAGCCGCGCCGGGCCCGCCGCTCGCCTCCCGAGCGCGGTCACACCCCGGCGCATGACCCCGGCACCGCCACACAGGCCACACCACCCCGGAGTCCACCCCGCCGGCGAACACGCGAGCCAGGCAACGACGCCCATCCGCGCCTGTACCTGGGCACCGCACCACCGACCTAGGCTCCGACATCGCCAGCCACTCACGCACCGACACCACGGCACCGTCAGCCATCACACCAACGCCCCTCACAGCAAAGCCCCCTGACCAGGCACAACACCCGACGAACCAACAGACGAACCCGACACCTCAGACCCCTCAGGCCCCATCACCTGAGGCTCCAGCAACGCCTCAACATCCCGCCGACGAAACAACAACCGCCCATTCGGCAACACCACCACCGGTATCTCGCCTGCGCGCGCCCAGTTCCGTAGTGTTCGTGCCGTCACGGACGGAAGTTGCAGGAACGCCGCCGCGTCACGCGGCGACATGTACTCCTGGTTCGAGGTGGTACCTGAAGTATCGGCCATGCCCGCATGTATATCTCTCGTATCGTGAGTGCGTCAAGCGCTCTTGTGTGACGAGAAGTTCAGTTGTAGCCTCTTGTGTATGGCTGAGACGGCTTTGAACAGTTCTGACCCTGGCTACACGGCGGATGAAGCGATCGGCTTCACCGTCAACGAAGGGCTCTTTGTGCGCCATGAGACTCGCCGTAGCCTTGCGCACCACCTCGGGATCACCGGTCCCGCCGTGGGCCGAAAGATCCGTGGTACGACAGCGTGGAGCGCGGAGGATCTGATCCGGACGGCAGAGTTCCTCGGTGTTGAGCCTGCCGATTTGTTGCCCCGCAGGATCGACGGAGCCCCCGCCGACTCGGGGTCGGGCGGGGGCTCGGGGCCGGTGCCCCGGACAGGATTCGAACCTGCGACCTTCTGCTCCGGAGGCAGACGCTCTATCCACTGAGCTACCGGGGCCTGAGGCGTGACTGTACCAGCGTTCGGCCGTTGGGTGGAAACCGTGGGGCTGTGCGTTCGACGACGTCGGGCCGTCTCACCCGTTGCCGTTCAGCGTGAGCACCACCAGCGCGACGTTTAGCACGATGATCAGTGCCGCTGCCGTGCGGGACGTCCAGCGCAGGACCACGCCGTCGCGCCACCGGCCCATGAGCTGCTCCGAGCCCGTGGCCCGCATGAGCGGCACGATCGCCAGCGGGATCCCGAAAGATAACACCACCTGGCTGAGCACGAGCGCCCAGGTCGGCTCCGCCCCAACGCCGATGATGATCAGCGCTGGCACCAGGGTGACGGCGCGGCGGGCCAGCAGGGGGACACGGATGTGCAGCAGGCCCGCCATGATCTCACTGCCGGCATAGGCCCCCACTGAGGTTGAGGCCAGGCCGGAGGCCAGTAGGCCAACCGCGAACACAACGCCGACGACGGGCCCCAGTGACGCCGTGATGGCGGCGTGCGCCCCTTCGATCGTGTCGGTGCCACTGACTCCGGACAGGGCGGAGGCGGCCAGTAGCAGCAGGGCGATGTTGACGGCGCCGGCCACTGCCAGTGCCCAGATGACGTCCACCCGGGTGGCGTGGATCAGCCTGCCGGTGCGCTCCTGGCCGGAGGGGGCGTCGTCGGGAGTCGCCATCGCGGTACCGTCGGCCGCCAGTCGCTGAGCATGGCCCTCGCCTATTTCGTCGTGGTGGTCGCGCACCAGTGAGGAGTGCAGGTAGATCGCGTGCGGCATGACGGTGGCGCCGAGCATGGAGGCTGCCACCAGCAGGCTGCCTGAGCCCTGCAGGCGGGGAAGGAGGCCGGCGAAGGTCTCGCCCCAGTCGGGCGGCGAGATGAAAAGCCCGCCTACGAAGCCGATGGTCACCACCACCAGGAGCGCGACCACGGCTCCCTCGAAGGTGCGCTGACTGCGTCGTTCTTGCAGTGCCAGCAGCAGCATGGAGACGGCGCCGATGATCACGCCACCGGTCAGCAGCGGGATGTTGAACAGTAGGTGCAGGGCGACGGCGCCGCCGATCACCTCGGCCAAGTCGGTGGCGGCGGCGACCAGTTCGGCCTGTGCCCAGTAGGCCAGGCGGGTGCCGCGGCCGAGTCGGTCGCCCAGTACCTGCGGCAGTGAGCGGCCGGTGACGATGCCGAGTTTGGCGCTCTGGTACTGGATGAGTACCGCCATGGCATTGGCCAGTACCAGCACCCACACGAGCGTGTAGCCGTAGCGGGCGCCGGCGGTGATGTTCGCCGCCACGTTGCCGGGGTCCACGTAGGCGACCGCGGCCACGAAGGCCGGGCCGAGCAGCGCCAGCAGCCGGTGCCGGGGCGGGCGCGGCCGGGGCCTGTGCTTACGCACGATGGCGTCGACGGCGTCGGGAGTGTTCCCGGGATCGGGCACGGTCGACCTCCTCACATAGTTTCGGGTGCCCGAAACTCTACTACTTTGCGGAGGAGTTCGCGTGCTGGGGCGCGGTGGAGGCGGGTTGACCTCGGTGCGCTTGGCCTACGTGAATCTTCACGTATATCTGCACGTGAGAGTTCACGTACGTCGGAGGTCGTCATGGAGGGACTTCGCCTGGCCGTGCTTCCACAACGCCGTGCTTCCACAACCCGGATCGGCTCGCGCGGCTCTCGCTACAGCAGCGGCTCGTCGTCGCCGAACTGGCAGCCGCCGACCGGCCACTGCCAGTCAAGGTGATTGCCGAGCGAGTGGGCGCGGAGCAGCGCAGCGTGGCCAAGTCGGTAAGTGATCTGGCGGACCAGGGCAGGCATGTTGAGGTATCAACTCCGTTCGCCCATCTGCTCGACCGGCGCAGAATCTACTGCGAGCTGGCCGAGCATTCCGGCTGGGCGCCACTCTTCTTTAGCTCTGCTGGGGCGGGTCGAGAACGCTCTTGCAGGTGGCGGTGCGGAGCCGGTCATGAGCCTGCTACGGCAGGCGATAGAACTGCGTTATGGCGAGGATGACGGCATCACTGACATGCGCTTGCGGCTGCTGGGTCCGGAGCATCCCGACACGCTGGCCGCACGTGACAGTCTGGCCACTGCATATCTGGCAGGAGGGCGCCCGGAGGATGCTGAGAAGCTGCTGGCTCAGTGGCCCTCCGGGAACTGGCGTCTCGCATACGCGTCACCGGGCGACGCGAAGGACCCGTATCAACCGACCTCGGCACGTAAGATCTACCGACCTCGGCACGTAACGTCTACCGATCTCGGTGTGGGATTCGGGATGGTTTCGGCGGGTCGGGGCGGTGCCGGTACGCTGGCGTGCGTGACCCCAGAAGAGCTCGCCGAAGCGATCCGCACCGTCCTCATCGCCGCCGCCAGTGACGGCAGCCTCGCCCTACCCGTGGAGGAGGTGCCGGTCCCCAAGGTCGAGCGCCCCCGCTCTCGCGAGCACGGCGACTGGGCCACCAACGTCGCCATGCAGCTGGCCAAGAAGGCCGGCACGAACCCGCGCGCCCTGGCCCAGCTGCTGTCCGAGCGCGTAGGTGCCCTGGACGGCGTTGCCTCCGCCGAGGTCGCCGGCCCCGGCTTCCTCAACATCCGCCTGGACGCCGCCAGTGCCGGCGAGCTCGCCCGCACCATCCTCACCGCCGGCACCGCTTACGGCACCAACGACTCCCTGGCCGGGCAGCACATCAACCTCGAGTACGTCTCCGCCAACCCCACCGGACCCGTGCACCTGGGCGGGGCCCGCTGGGCCGCCGTCGGCGACTCCCTGGCCCGCATCATGGCCGCCTGCGGTGCCGAGGTCACCCGTGAGTACTACTTCAACGACCACGGCACCCAGATCGATCGCTTCGCCCGCTCCCTGCTGGCCGCCGCCCGCGGCCAGGAGACCCCCGAGGACGGTTACGGCGGCGCCTACATCGGTGAGATCGCCGCCCGGGTGACCGCGGATGAGGCCGCCGCCGGCGGCCCCGACCCCGCCACCCTGCCCGACGCCGAGGCCACCGAGGTCTTCCGCGCCCGCGGCGTCGACCTGATGTTCGCCGCCGTCAAGGCCGAGCTGCACGCCTTCCGCACCGACTTCGACGTCTTCTTCCATGAGGACTCCCTGCACACCTCCGGCGCCGTCGAGCGCGCCATCGGCCGCCTGCGCGAGCGCGGCGTCATCTTCGAGGCCGACGGCGCCACCTGGCTGCGCACCACCGCTTTCGGGGACGACAAGGACCGCGTCCTGATCAAGTCCGACGGCGACCCCGCCTACTTCGCCGCCGACGTCGCCTACTACCTGGACAAGCGTGCCCGCGGCGCCGACTGCGCCATCTACCTGCTCGGCGCCGACCATCACGGCTACATCGGCCGCATGATGGCCATGTGTGCCGCCTACGGCGACGAGCCCGGCGTCAACATGCAGATCATCATCGGTCAGCTGGTCAACCTGGTGCGCGACGGGCAGCCGGTGCGCATGTCCAAGCGCGCCGGCACCGTGGTCACCCTGGAGGACCTGGTCGACGCCGTCGGCGTGGACGCGGCCCGCTACGCGCTGTCCCGCTCCTCCATGGACTCCATGATCGACATCGACCTGAACCTGCTGGCCTCCACCTCCAACGACAACCCCGTCTATTACGTCCAGTACGCCCACGCCCGCATCCGCTCCGTGGCGCGTAACGCCGCCGAGCGTGGCGTAACCCGCGAGGTCGGCTTCGACCCCGCCCAGCTGGACACCCCCCACGATGCCCAGCTGCTGGGCGTGCTCGCCCAGTATCCGGCCATCGTCGCCCAGGCCGCCGCCCTGCGCGAGCAGCACCGCGTGGCCCGCTACCTGGAGACACTCGCCGCCGCCTACCACACCTGGTACGGCGCCACCCGCGTCACCCCGCGCGGCGACGACCCGGTCGACGCCGGGCACGTCGCCCGGTTGTGGGTCAACGACGCCGTCGGGCAGGTCATCGCCAATGGCCTCGACCTGTTGGGCGTGACCGCCCCGGAGCGCATGTGATGAGCGCCGTACCCGCGGGCAAGGCCCCACTCGGCACCCTGACCGCGCCCGAGCCCGAAGCACGCCCGGACCTGTGGCCGTCGACCGCCCGCCGCGGCGCCGACGGCGCCCTGGAGATCGGCGGGCGCAGCCTGGGGGAGATCCTCGCCGACGCCCCCACCCCCATGTTCGTCCTGGACGAGGCCGACCTGCGCGGCCGTGCCGCCACCTGGGCCGCCGCCATGGCGGAGGAGTTCTGGTCCGGATACGGCATGGCGGGCGGCCAGGCCTACTATGCGGCCAAGGCATTCCTCACCACGCGTGTGGCACGCACCGTGCTGTCCGAGGGCATGGGCATCGACACCGCCTCCGCCGGTGAGCTGGCCATCGGCCTGGCCGCGCTGGCCGAGGTCGACGGTGAGGCCGCCACCGCTCACGCAACCCGCCTGGGCCTGCACGGCAATGGCAAGACGGAGGCCGAGATCGCTGCGGCCCTGACCCACCGGGTGGGCCATCTGGTCTTGGACTCGGTCGAGGAGATCGACCTGGCGGCCGCCGCCGTGCGCCGCCTGCGCGAGTCCGGCATCTACGGCCCCGTGGAGACCGGGGCGGTGATGCTGCGCCTGACCACCGGCATCCACGCCGGCGGGCACGAGTACATCTCCACCGCCCACGAGGACCAGAAGTTCGGCATCTCCGTGGCCACGGGTGCGGCGCTGGACGCCGCCCGCGCCGTCGTCGCCGCCCCGGAGCTGACCCTGCACGGGCTTCACTCCCACATCGGCTCCCAGATCTTCGACCTGGCCGGATTCCGGGAGGCCGTCAGCGTCGTGCTGCGCCTGCGCCACCAGATCGCCGCGGCTACCGGGGTGCTGTGCCAAGAGGTGGACCTGGGCGGCGGCTACGGCATCGCCTACACCGGCTCCGACCCGGTCGCGCCCTCACCCGCCGAGGTCGCCCGCGCCCTGGCCGAGGCGGTCCGCTCTCTGTGTGCCGAACTCGGCGACGCCGTGCCGCACGTATCGGTGGAGCCCGGCCGCTCGATGGCCGGACCGGCCATGGTCACCCTGTACACGGTGACCGGCCTCAAGCACGTTCAGCTGGGGGAGGGGGCCGCCCGCCTGTACGTGAGCGTGGACGGCGGCATGAGCGACAACATCCGCCCCGCCCTGTACGACGCCGCCTACACCGCTCTCGTCGCCAACCGGCGCCCCGACCCGGAGGCAGGACTGGTGCGTGCACGCGTGGTCGGCAAGCACTGTGAGAGCGGAGACGTGGTCGTGCGCGACGTGGACCTGCCCGCCGACCTGGCCGTGGGTGACGTGTTGGCAGTCCCGGCCACCGGCGCCTACGGGCGCTCCATGGCCTCCAACTACAATCTGTTCACCCGGCCCGGCGTCGCCTGGGTTGAGGACGGCCGGCAGGGCTGGGTGCTGCGCCCGGAGACCATCGCCCACCTCCTCGCCCTGGAGGGGGACTAGACCGACGGTTCTGCCGGGTCGAGTGTGCGGAGCCCTTGGGCGCGTGCGGCTTTGGCCAGGCGCGCGTCCTGAGTGAGGACCGTCACCGGGTCGCGCGGGTCATCCAGGATGAGGGCTGTGGCCAGGTGAATCGCATCCAGCGACTTGAGTTCGCCGGTCAGTGCCTTGGCATGGCCTATCACGGCGTCATTGATTGCGCATAGCCCAATCATCCGCAGTGCCGTGTCAGCAACGGCCAGTGCATGCTTCTCCCGGCGCAACGCCCTGAATACCTCGAGTTCGAGTAATGCCGAGGAGAGCAGCCTGTCTTCCGTAGCAGCGAGGTGAGCGGAGACTGCCTCATGACCGGGTTGGGCCAGGAGCACTAGGAGCAAGGCGGAGGTATCAAGGTAGATCACCGTTCTTCCTCTCGTTCAGCCATGAAGTCGGCGTACAGCTGGGCGCCGTTTGGAACATTGATACTGGGCAGCGGACCGGTACGCTCGTGCGTGGCCTCTTGGATGAGTCCTTCGCGCAGCAGACGCTCGTAGGGAGTCTCTTCGGGGGCGATCGGTACCAGACGGACAACTGGACGGCCACGGTCGGTGATGGTGACGGGGCGACCGGAGGAGACGACGTCGGCGACGATGCGTCCGGAGCGCTGGTTGAGTTCGCGGAGGCTGACAGTGCGGGTGCTGGCAGCGACGGCGGGGCCAGAGCCAGAGGACGGCGCCGGAGTGCCGTGCGGACTGACTGCGGGTTGAGCCTTCATGAATGGATTATACCAAATGTTCTACATGCTCTACAAGTGTCTGCTTGGCGGTGTTCGATGCACACTGAGTCATTCGGGGAAGTCCCCTACTCCTTGAGGAGGAGCAGCAGGGGCTGTGATTCCACCCCGGGGACGTACTGCGCGGGTGAGATCTTGCTTACGGTCTGGTTATGGACACGATGCGTTCTTCCCTGGAGACCCCGCCCCCGGCGTGGGGGCGTTACGACGGCCCCATTAGCCGCAGTCATCGTCGTGAGCCTGCCGGGCGCGACGGCATGCTGGCCGTATGGGCCTTGGTGACCTGCGTTCTGGTCGGCGTGCTGCTCATCGTTGCCATCACCCCGTCCCTATACACGGCCGCGGGCCTGGCCTTGAGTCTGTCGGCGCTGGCCGGCTGGGGTGTCCTCAGCGCGAGGTTGGTGCGCGAGCTGCGGTGAGTCTGGGCAAGGGCGGCATCCAGGCATGGGGTGGACGCCGTTCGAGGGGGCTGGCGACGGCTCTGCTGGCCTGTTCTCCGGCCCGGCCGCACCGCTTATGATCATGTCATGGCTCTCAGTGACCGCGAGTACCGCAAGGCCTTCTACCAGGCCCTGAGCGTTCACCAGGGACGCAGCATGCTCTCCGAGGAGGACGAGTATGAGCGCTTTTACGTGCCGATCTACGCCGACCCTGATGGGCCGGCCGGTCCTGACCTGGTCACCGAGATTATCAATGCCATTGACTTCACCACCGGCGGCTCCGTGCAGCTACTGTCCGGGTACCGGGGTGCGGGCAAGACCACGGAGCTGATGCGCCTGCAGCGCGAGCTTGATCGCGAGCGGTACATCCCCGTGTACTGGGACGTTGAGGATTACTTCAATACCGAACTGCCGATTGATGAGGGTGCGTTCCTTGTGGGCCTGGCGGCGGGATTCGTTGACAACTGCAAGGATGCTGATCTCCCGCAGGACAAGCTCCGTAAACGCATCTGGGATCTTCTGGGGCGCATAGACGTAGACATAGACGTAAATCTGAAGCCCACTGCCGGACCAGTCGCACTGGACCTGCGTGTGGCGCTACGTGATGACGAATCCTTCCGTGCGCAGGTGAGAAAGGCGCTGGCGTCCAACAGGGCGGTCTTCAGAGAAGAGATTCACAGGTTCTTCAAGGATGTGGTTGCTGCTCTGCCGGGCGGGCGCACCCCGGTGTTCATCGTCGACTCCATTGACCACTACCGGGGGCGGGCGGATGCCTTCGATCAGGTGCGTGAATCGGTGAAGTCGCTGTTCTCGATTTATGCGGACGAGCTCGCCCTGCCCGACATGCACGTGGTTTACACGGTACCCATCTACGCCACCCCTCCGGGGTGGGCGGGGCAGATCTGGCCGGTTCTGAATGTGAAGGTGCGTGAGAAGGATGGCTCAGACTGCACGGAGGGCATCGAGTTGCTCCGCAAAGTACTTGCCCGCCGCGCGCCGGAGGGGGACCTGGGGCGGTTACTGGGTGATCAGACTGATCGGGTGATACGGGCCTCCGGCGGATTATTCCGCGACCTTTTCCGGCTGGTCGCAGGTCTGCTGCTCAAGGAGGGAGGCCTACCGGTTGACGAGGCGGAGATAGAGAGCGCGGAACGCAAGGAGCGCTCAAGTCTGGGAGTTGTACTCAGTGAGGAGCATTGGGAGATCCTGTCCGATGTCCAACGGACCAAGCAGTTGCGGGTTCCGAGGGAGCTTTCTGCATTGGCGTGGGAGCTGCAGGCCCAGGGGGCGGTAATGTGCTACCGCAACGGAACCGTTGACTGGTACGGCGTGCACCCTTTGCTCGCGCCCCTGGTGGCAGACAATAGTGAGCAGTCCTGAACATGGGGATGCCGGATCCTCTGCACGCCGTAGGCGTAGATGAGGCATGGTCGGATCTGCGCCACCACCTGGAGTGGACGGCGGACCGGGGTACGGTCGTATTCATCGCAGTCCAGTCCCGCGACCAGCTTGAGGATATGCGTGCTCGTGCCCGGATGTGGTCGGTGCGAGCGCACATCCCCTGGAATGAAGCGCCCAAGGGTGATGGTGTATCCGAGTGGCTTTCCCGCCGTCTGCCGGCACCGGGCGTGCTTTGGATTGATGCCTGGGACGGCAACCAACGCAGCGGTGCTCTGCACCGGCTGAACGAGCTCAGGGTGAGACTGGCGCAGCGTGGCGCGGGTTGCGTCATCATCGGCGGGCCCACTCAGCTCTTGGTCGACGCCGTGCGGGAGGCGGTGGACCTGTGGTCCGTGCGCTCACTGGTGCTTACGATCGGAAGTCAGGGTGCGGATCGCTCCGCATTCGCCCAGGCGCCTCCACTCGACGCTGAAACTCCTGTGCCCGCAGGCGACGGCTATAGAGCCGCGTGGCGGATCACCCTGCCGCCGGACCTGCGTAGTGACGAGGCGGCGGCGGTGCTGCGAGAAGTGGAACGGGCTCGCCGGCTGCTGGCAACTGACCCGGTCGCTGCGCGGCGAGCATTGGAGAGCTCCACGTATGGGCACTCGCAGCTGGGGAGAGTGCTTTTCGCGCTGGTGCGGGCCGAGATAGCCGGAATGCTCGGTGACGGAGCGGGCGTTGAGGTGGTACTGAGCAGATGCATCAAAGATGCGCCCGAACTGCCTGACGTGCTGAGTGCTCAGGTGATTGACACGGCGTGGCGTATTGCCATTGACTTTGGGGCGCTGGAGTCTGCGGCTTTGGCAGCCGACTACCAGCTGCAGCGGGCGCGGGATCAGGTTGCCATGACTGGTACGTCTGCGGCCCGGCGTGACCTGTCGGTCGCGCTGAAAAACGTTGGGCGCGTGGCTGAGGTGCGCGGTGACTTGGGTACTGCAGATGATGCCTATGCAGAGTCGTTGGCGTTTAGAAGGGAGTTAGTTGGTGAGTTGGGTACGCCTAAGACGTGGCGTGACCTGTCGGCCGTATTGGACAATTTGGGGCGTGTCGCTCTGGTGCGTGGTGACTTGGGTGCTGCGGCTGAGGCTTACCGGGAGTCGCTGGTGATCAGGCGTGAGCTGGTTGGTGAGTTGGGTTCGCCGGAGGCGCGGCGTGACCTGTCGGTTGCGCTGGACAACGTCGGACGAGTGGCGCGGGCGCGTGGTGACTTGGGTGCTGCGGCTGAGGCTTACCGGGAGTCGCTGGCAATCCGCCGGGAGCTGGCCGACGCTTTGGGTACGCCGCAGGCGCGGCGGGACCTGTCGGTTGCGCTGGACAATGTGGGGAGTGTGGCGTCGGTGCGTGGTGACTGGGACGCTGCGGACGCCGCCTACCGGGAGTCGCTGGCAATCCGCCGGGAGCTGGCCGACGCCCAGGGCACGCCCCAGGCGTATCAAGACCTGGCTTACTCTCTGGACCTTGTGGCACAGGCGGCGCAGGCCCGGGGTGATTCCGAAACCGCTGACGCTTTGACCCGGGAACACGAGCAGATCACCCGGCTCATTGAGTAGCAGGCTGTGGCCTGACCCCGATTCTGCCGCAGCTCACCGAACCGAGGAAGCGCGAACTCCTCGGTGCCGCCTATGCTGTGCCGAGTCACGCTCGCCCGCCCCGGCGAGCCCGTATGCACTCGAGGTGGTTCCCGTGAAACAGCAGGCAGCCCAGGAAATGGCGCAGTCAGGCCGGTCGGTCGCGTCCGCGCCCGACCGCTCCACACTGCGCGTAGGAGTCCTCGGCTCCGGCACCGTCGGCACCCAGGTGATCCGGCTGCTGCTGGAACAGGCCGACGACTTCGCCGCCCGCTCCGGCGCCCGCTTGGAGATCACCGGCGTGGCCGTACGCAACGTGGACGCGCCCCGTGACGAGTCTGTTCCGCGTGAACTGCTCACCGATGACGCCGAAGCCGTGGCTACCTCCAACGATGTCGTTATCGAACTCATCGGCGGTATAGAGCCGGCCCGCAGCCTGATCCTGGCCGCATTCGCCTCCGGCGCCAGCGTGATCACCGGCAACAAGGCGCTCATCGCCGCCCACGGTCCCGAGCTGTACGCGGCCGCCGCAGCCGCCCGTACCGACTTCTACTACGAGGCCGCCGTCGCCGGTGCCATCCCGGTGATATATGCGCTGCGCGAGTCCATGGCCGGTGACCGTGTCACCAGTGTGCTCGGCATTGTGAACGGCACCACCAACTACATCCTTGATGAGATGAGCACCAAGGGCCTGTCCTTCGACGCCGCCCTGGCCGCCGCCCAGGAACTCGGCTACGCCGAGGCAGACCCCACGGCCGACGTCGATGGGCTCGATGCCGCCGCCAAGGCCGCCATAATCGCCTCCCTCGCCTTCCACACGCGAGTGGGTATCGACGACGTGGAGGTGGAGGGCATCCGCTCCATCACCGCCGACGACATCCGCGAGGCCCACGCCTCCGGATGTGAGATAAAACTGCTGGCCATCGCCCAGCGGTTCAGCGCCGAGCATGGCGACGACGTCGACGGAATCTCCGTGCGCGTGCACCCCGCCCTGGTGCCCTCGGACCACCCGCTCGCCAGCGTCCACGGCGGCTTCAACGCCGTGCTGGTGGACGCCGAGGCTGCCGGACGCCTCATGTTCTACGGTCAGGGCGCCGGCGGAGCCCCCACCGCGTCCGCTGTGCTGTCCGACGTCGTGGCCGCCGCCGCCCACCGCGTCAACGGTGGGCAGGCGCCCCGCGAATCCAGCTATGCCGAGTTGCCGATCCTGTCCCCAGAGCAGGCCCTGACCCGCTACCAGATCCAACTCCGGGTGGCCGACGCGCCCGGCTCGCTCGCCGCCGTCGCCCAGGTATTCGGCGACCACGAGGTGTCCATCAACTCGGTGCGGCAGGCCAGCTACGTTGACGTCGGAGATGAGCTGGCGCTGGTGACCATCGTCACCCACACCGCGCCGGTGGCCGGACTTGAGGCCGCCGTGGACGCACTGCGCGCGCAGGAGCGCGTGGCCGAGGTGGTCTCCACCCGTCGCGTAGAGGGACTGTGACGCCGCGATGAGACTGGTCAACGAGCGTGCGGCGGTACGCGTTCCAGCAACCACCGCTAACATGGGTCCCGGCTTCGATTCCTTCGGCATGGCCTTCACCTACTACGACGAGGTAGAGGTCCGCCCGGTCGTGGGTGCCACCGAGGTCACCGTAGAGGGTGTGGGGGAGGGAACAGTTCCCACCGACGACTCCAACCTGGTGGTGCGGGCGCTGCGTGCCGGTTTGGATGCAGTGGGCGCCCCCCAGGCGGGCTTCGAAATGCACTGCGTGAATCGCATCCCTCACGGAGGTGGTATGGGCTCCTCGGCTAGCGCCGCCGTCGCCGGGTTGATGCTCGCCCGTGGGCTGCTCTCGGATCCCGACGCGCTGCCCGATGAGGAGGTTTTCCGGATCGCAACGGCTTTCGAGGGGCACCCGGACAACGTCGCTCCGGCGGTATTCGGAGGTGCCACCGTCGCTTGGATCGAGGCGGACGGCACCCCGCGCTCCGCCCCGATGCCCGTGGACGCCACCCTGGCGGTCAACCTGCTCGTGCCGCCGTCGACGACGCGACTGAGCACCGAGGAAGCCCGCAAGGTCCTGCCCGACTCCGTGCCCCGCGCCGACGCCCTGTTCAACACCTCCCGCGCCGCCATCCTCATGCTGGCGCTTGCGGGCCGTCCCGACCTGCTCATGGCGGGGACTGAGGACCGGCTGCACCAGGAGTACCGGCGCGAGGTGTTGCCCGCATCCATGGCCGTCATGGACTCTCTGCGCGAACAGGGATATCCGGCGGTAATCTCCGGCGCCGGGCCAACCGTGCTGGTGCTGGCCGATCTGTCTCAGCAGACCCGTTTCACTCTGGAACGGCACGGCTGGAGCGTGCTACGGCCCGGAATAGATCTCAACGGTGCTCAGTTGGTGTGAAGGGAGCCGATTCACATCCGCCGTTCCCCAGAACGTGCACCTGAGGGGCCCTGGGGTCTGCTACAGTTCTCACCGGCGAGCCGACACTGACCGGCCCGTCGAGTGCGCATCAGGCTGAGTTCGTAGGCCCTGCCGCGGAACTTCACTGGTGCACGACTTCGCCCGTGATATTCCGGGACAGTCCCAGATATATCTGCCATTACTGGCCGATGCTCACACCGTTAAGGACACTCGTGACCGAGATTTCCAGCGCCCGCCCTTCGCTGTCCACCATGCGGCTGGCCGAGCTTCAGCGGCTCGCCTCAACCATGGGACTAAAGGGTACTTCACGCATGCGGAAGAGCGAGCTCATCGCCGCGATCCGCGAACATCAGGCAAATGTCTCCGCCCCTCCGGCGGGCCGCGAGAACAGCGGGCAGACCAAGCAGGCTGAGGCGTCCGCTTCGGTGCGGCGCAGTGGGCGGGTCGCCCCCGCTCCGGAGGCCGGGGCGGATGCCGCCGCTGCGCCGGAGTCGGAGAAGCAGTCCGCTCCGACCGACGCCGACTCGGGCGGCGTGCAGGAGATAGGAACCTCTGCCCGGGCTCGCTCCCGACGTCGAGTAACGGCTGCGGCCGGTGCGCCCCAGGACGCCCCCGCCACGCCTGCCGAGCCATTGACACTGGATATGCCCCAGCGCGCGGCGTCGCCGGAACCCGCCGCCCCGGCGACACCGGGCCGCGTCACCCGCGCCGGTGGCGCCCGACGTGAGTCCGCCGTGGCGGTGCACGATGGACGCGAGGACCCGCGGCGCTCCCGGCGTCGGGCTCAGATCGCCTCCGGAGGCCCCGAACGTCGCGTCGGCAATGAGTTCGTTCCCGAGGATCATGCTGATGCCAAGGCCGCCCTCATGCGGGACCTCGCCGACGCCACCGGTACCCCCGCCGTCGAACCGGCGGAGCGGCGGCGTCGAGGCGGTAACGACTGGGAGGACCAGGCGAACGATGACACCCGCGGCGGAAGGCGGCGTCGAGGCCGCAAGCGTCGCGACTACGACGGCAACCAGGACACTCGCGGGCAGCAATCCCGGGATGAAGAGGTGCTGCTTCCGGTAGCTGGCATACTCGACGTCGCCGACCACCAGCACGCCTACCTGCGCACCTCCGGTTACCTGCCGGGCCCCAAGGACGTGTACGTCAGTGGCCAGCAGATCAAGGAGAACGGGCTGCGCGCAGGCGATGCCATCACCGGCTGGGTGCGAGAGAACGGCGACAACGGGGGATCAAGCGGTGGCTCCGGGCGTGGGCGCCGCCAGAACCGCGCCAACCGACTGAAGTACAAGCCACTGGTGTCCGTGGAGACCATCAACGGCATGGACCCCGAGCGCGCCAAGCGCCGTCCCGAGTTCACCAAGCTCACCCCCCTGTACCCGCAGGAGCAGTTGCGCCTGGAAACCACCCCGAAGGCGCTCACCCCGCGAGTGATCGATCTGGTCTCACCCATCGGCAAGGGCCAGCGCGGCCTGATCGTCTCCCCGCCCAAGGCCGGTAAGACGATCATCCTGCAGCAGATCGCCAACGCGATCTCCGTGAACAACCCCGAGGCGCACCTAATGGTGGTGCTGGTCGACGAGCGTCCCGAGGAAGTCACCGATATGCAGCGCACGGTCAAGGGGGAGGTCATCGCCTCCACCTTCGACCGACCCGCATCCGACCACACCACTGTGGCCGAGCTCGCCATCGAGCGCGCCAAGCGGCTGGTGGAGCTGGGACAGGACGTGGTGGTGCTGCTGGACTCCATCACCCGCCTGGGCCGCGCCTACAACCTGGCCGCCCCCGCCTCCGGGCGCATCCTGTCCGGTGGTGTGGATGCCAGTGCGCTGTACCCGCCCAAGCGTTTCTTCGGCGCCGCCCGCAACATTGAGAACGGTGGCAGCCTGACGATCCTGGCCACCGCCCTGGTGGAGACCGGCTCCAAGATGGATGAGGTCATCTTCGAGGAGTTCAAGGGCACCGGCAATATGGAGCTGCGGTTGTCGCGGCAGCTGGCCGAGCGGCGAGTCTTCCCCGCCGTCGACGTTGCCGCCTCCTCCACGCGCCGTGAGGAGCTGCTGATCGACCCGGCCCAGTTGAAGATCATGTGGCGGCTGCGGCGCCTTTTCTCCGGTCTGGAGCAGCAACAGGCCCTCGAGTTGGTGCTCGGCAAGCTAAAGGAGACTCAGTCCAACGCGGAGTTCCTCATGGTCATCTCCAAGACCACTCCGCAGGGCACTTCCTTGGCGGATGCCGACGACGACGCCAAGCTCGCCTGATCCTTCCCGTACACCGGAGTCGCCCCGCCGCCACCGTGCCGCGTCTCACCCGAGGTGCGCATTGTGACGGCCGGGGCGGCCTGGCACAATAACCGACCGGCCTCCGGTTCACCCGTGCATCCGTGCGGGACCCGGGACCCTCTAGCCACAAGGAGAAACCTATGAAGCAGGGAATCCACCCCGAGTACGTGCCCACCAAGGTCACGTGCACCTGCGGCAACAGCTTCGAGACCCGTTCCACCGTTACCGCCGGTGAGATCCGCGTGGACGTGTGCTCGGAATGCCACCCCTTCTACACCGGCAAGCAGAAGATCCTCGACACCGGTGGCCGCGTGGCCCGCTTCGAGGC
>NZ_JAUMUL010000075.1 GCF_030530635.1 Actinomyces sp. | reverse complement strand
TTCGAAGTGTCAGCCCCGTCGGCCTCATGCCCGTCGACGCGGCGGCCCCGCCCCAGGGGCCCGAGCACACGACTTCGGCCCGAGTACACGTGTTGGTCTCGCAGACACGAGTTCGGTTCGAGTGCACGTGTTTTTGGAGGTTTGCAGGTGTTTAACACATGCATATGTCCAAAACGCGTGTCTGTGGCGCCAACGCGTGCTCATGACACCCCCGGTGGTGCCCCCATGAATAACCCTCCAGGCGTCGAGCGTCAGCGCCAGATTCGTGTCCGAGGGTGCCACGATAACGCCCCCGGCCAACACCACCCGGGCCGCGCGTCGAAGGTTCTCCTCCGTAGCGGCAACCACCTTCGGATGGTGGAGGGCGTCGGCACTCGTCTCAATCATCGGTCGCCGCCTCCAAACGAGGATCAGGGAGTCGCATCGAGTCATTCTCTCTCCCCCCGGACCGGCGCCGTCTACCACGCCTGTTCGGGGTCTGCTACGCCACTTCGGGGTCTACTGAAGGCCTCTGAGGTGTACAGCAAACCCCTAACCGGCGTACCCAACGGCGAAGTGGCGCAGTAGTGAGTTCTCCGGCGTCGGCGCACGCCCGCAGCCGCTACAGGCCGGCCGCCTCCTTGGCGGCGGCCAGGATGGCATCGAGCATGTCGGCGGGGTCCGCGTCGACGGCCAGGCGCCGCACCTCGGCAGGGTGGCGGGCCACGGGGGTGTTGGCGTCAGCGGGGTCCTCCGGCCAACTGGTTCCCGGCGGGACGGGCGAGTCGAACAGGGTCCCGGTCAACGAGTGCGGGTCGGGCACGGCTCAGCTCCGGTAGGGATCGATGCGCACACGCATACCGCGCGGGTCACGCACCAGCCCGGCCGTCGCCAGCAGGTCGCCAACCACCGGGTCCAGGGCGGAGACGCCGTTGAGGGCCTCCACCACGCGCTTGCCGGTACGCGGGGTCTCCCGCAGCGCGGCGCGAGTCTCGGCGGCGACGACGGCGGCCAGCGCCCGTTCCAGTTCCGCCCGGATCGTGGTGTAGCAGGTGAGGGCGCGCAGCCGTTCGGCGGCATACAGCACCGGCCGCCCGCCGATCAGGACGACGCGCGTGCCCTGCCGCGCCGCCGGGCGCGGCAACTCGCCCGCCTCTGAGGCGCCTACGGCATCCGCGGCCCGCGCGGCCAAGTCGGGCGGCAGCGCCGGCTCGGGCCAGGGGACGACGCCGCCCATGAGGCAAGCGGGGTCCTTCAGATCCAGCACCACCACCGATTCGGGACGGGAGGCGGACGACTGCTCCGGCGCCCACCCGGCCGCGGGCTCGTCCGACGGCGTGACCCGTGCGGCGGTTGGCGTGCCCGCGGCCGCGCCGTCGGCCCCGCCGTCCCGCCCAGCCAGGGCACGCAACCGGTCGACGGTCTCCCGGCCGGCGAACTGACTCGGCCCGAGCCCGGCGACGAAGGCGCCGCGCAGCACGACGCCGGTGTCCTCCATGCGTCGCAGCACCGGCAGCAGCGGGGTGATGCCACCCGGGATACCGGCGGCAAGCGCCACGTCCCGGCTGACGACGCCGTAGCGGTCGAGCAGGGACTCGACGTCGGCCACGGCCTGCTCCTCGGCCGTAACCTGCTGCGGAGTGAGCCGGCGCCAGGAGGCGGTCGCAAGCGCGGCGGCGAGCGCCGGGTTGTGGGCCGCGGTCTGGCTGTCGCCGGCGGAGAGCCCACCGGCCGTCAAGGCAGATGAGGGCCGTAGAGCGTCCGGGGGCGGCAGCGGCCCCGACGCGGACGACGTCGATTGCGCCGCCCCGGCAGATCCGGCCGGGCGGGTGCGTCCGGTGAGATAACCCGTGCGGTAGCCGCCGTAGCGGCGGGTGCGGCGACTGCGAACACGCCGCGGCGGCGCGGCCAATGGCCGCGGCCGGAGGAGTGCCCGCACCGGTGCGAAGGAGTCGGCGGTCAGCTGCCCGGAGCCCGCCAGCGCCCACTGTTCCTCCGCGTCGTACTCGCCCGCACCGACGGGCGCTCCGGCGACGGGCGCCAGCGGCGAGTCGGAGGGGAAGAAGGCGATCTCGCCCACCGTGACCCCGCCCGGTATCCGGCAGACCCAGATCACCTCCCCGGAGCCGATGAGGTCGTCGAGCATGGCAGGGCGGTAGTCGGCCACGCGCGCCGGGAAAACCACGGATTCCCAGAGCCCGGCGGGCAGCCACACGCCTTCCAGGGCGGCGATGACCTCCGCGAGCGCCTCCACGCCGAGTCCGGGCGCGACGCCGACGCCGAACGCGCCACTGCCGCTGCCGGCGCCAGGCGCTCCGGGCGAACCCTGCGCTCCCGGCGAACCCGCCGCCGCTGATACGGCATCCGCCTCCTCCACACGCGCAGTGATACCGGCGCGCTCCAGCACGAGCCACTGCAGGGCCGCGGGCGGCACCGGCTCGACGGCGGCCCGCGCCCTGGCCAGGGAGCGGTTGCGTACCCGGGTGAACACCTCGGGTGCCATCCAGCGGACCTGCGCGCCGCCGCTCAGACGCATGAGCGCGCCCTCATCGGCCAGCACCTTCAGCGCGTCCGCGGCCACGGACGCGCCCAAGCCGAAGGCCCCGGCCACCGCCTCGGCGGTCACCTCAGCGTGGGTGCGGGCGTGGCGCAGCACCAGGTCGGCCAGCGGCCCACGGGGCGCGTCGGCAACGGGCCGCACCGCCCAGTCGGGCACCTGGGCCCCGAGAGCGTCGCGCAGGGCGGCCGCGTCCTCCGCGCGCGCCCAGCACTCGCGTCCGCCCACGCGCACGGGGAAGGCGCGCCGCGCCCGTTCCAGTTCCGTGAGCCCGGCGCTTATGCCGGCGGCGTCGTCGCCCCGGCAGCGAGCGGCCAACTCCCCCACCGACAGCGGGCCAAGTTCACGCAGCAGGTCGGCCAGCCCCTCGGCGTCGGCCCGCGCTCGCCGCCCAGGCGCCAGGTGCTGCAGCTCAGATTCGACCTGCGCCATGACATCCTTATCCAGCAGGTCGGCGATGCCGCCGTCGCCCACGAGCTCGGCCACGGCGTCGGGATCCAGGGACAGCAGCTGGGCGCGGCGCTCGGCGTGCGGGAGGTCGTACTGGTACAGGAAGGTGCTGGTGTAGCCGAACAGCAGCGGCCCGGCAAAGGGCGAGGGCACCTGCGTGACCGCCTCGACCACGCGCGCGTCCCCGGCGGTCACCCGCTCCATGAGGGCGCGCAGGGCGGGCAGATCCCACACGTCCTGCAGGCATTCGCGGGCCGCCTCCACCAGCACCGGGAAGCGCGCGAACTGCCGGGAGGCCTCCTGGAGCTGACCGGCCTTCAGCCGCTGCAGCCACAGCGGGGTGCGGCGGCCGGGGCGCGCGGAGGGAATGAGCAGGGCGCGGGCGGCGCACTCGCGGAAGCGGGCGGCGAACACGGCGGTCTGGTCGACCCGGGTGCGCACCAGTTGTTCGAGCTCGGCGGGGTCGAAGGTGAACAGCTCCGCGCCCGGCGGGCGCTCACTGGGCGGCGTGAGCAGCACCATGCCGTCGTCGGCGGTGACGATCTGCGGGTCGATCCCCAGCATGCGGCGGGCCCGCTCTTTGATTGCCATGGCCCAGGGCTCGTGCACGCGGCGACCGAGTGGGCTGTGCAGGATCAGCCTCCAGTTGTCGGCCTCGTCCCGGCACCGCTCCAGCACCAGATCAACGTCGGAGGGGACGACGCCGGTCGCCGCCCGCTGCTCGCGCAGCAGCGCCACCAGGTTGGCCTGCGCGCCGGCGTCCATGCCGGCGCGGTGCAGGCGGTCGGTCAGCTCCGGCTGGGGCGGGTCCCCGAAGCCGCCGTCGCCCAGGGCCGCGGCCGCCTGCCGCAGGAAGGCGCCCTTGGCGGCACCGGTGGCGGCCGGGCGGCCAGTCCCCTCCCCGCGCCAGAAGGGCAGCCGGGCGCTGCGGCCGGGGGCGGGGTCGACGACGACGCGGTCCGCCCCGATCTCGCGGATGCGCCAGGAGGCGGTACCCAGGGTGATCACCTCCCCGACGCTGGACTCGTTGACCATCTCCTCATCCAACTCCCCCACACGGCGGCGGCCGGCGGCGGCGTCGCCCTCGGGCAGCATCACCGGGAACATGCCGCGGTCGGGGATGGTGCCGGAGGCGGCGACGGCCAGGCGCTGCGCATTGGGGCGGGCGGCGAGCGCGCCGGTGGACCGGTCCCAGATGATCCGTGGGGAGAAGTCGCTCAAGTCGGCGGAGGCGTAGCCGCCGGCGAGCAGTTCCAGCACGGAGTCGAAGGCGGTGCGGGGCAGGTCCCGGTACGGGGCGGCGCGGGTGACGGTGGCGTACCAGTCGTCGACGGTGCGGTCCTCGACGGCGACGGCGGCCACCGTCTGCTGGGCGAGCACGTCCAGCGCGTTGGACACCAGCGCGGTGTGTTCAATGCTGCCGTTGCGCATGCCTTCGGCCGCGACGACGGCGTCCACGAGCTGGGTGCGTTCTATCGGGTAGATGACCCCGCGGGGCCGCCCGCCGACGCGGTGCTCGGCCCGGCCCACGCGCTGCAATCCGGCGGCGACCGACGGTGGGGGCGCCACCTGGAGGACCAGGTCGATGGAGCCCATGTCGATGCCGAGTTCCAGGGAGGCGGTGGCCACCACGCAGCGCAGCTCGCCCGACTTGAGCTCCTCCTCGACCAGGCGGCGCTGCTCCTTGGACACCGAGCCGTGGTGGGCCTTGGCGATCACCGGGGCGTCGGCGGGCAGGGGCTGGGTGTGCTGGGAGGCGCCCATCTCCCAGGACTCGTGGTGGCGGACGGGTTCGGGGATGCTGGGTGGCGGGTCGACCGGGCCCGCCGCGGCGGTCTGGTCTCCGGCCCGAGCGGCCGCTGGGGCGGACGCGGCACCTAGTTCGGCCAGGTGGGCGGCGTAGGCCTCGTTCAGGTGCGCGGTCAGGCGCTCGCACACGCCCCGGGAGTTGACGAAGATCAGCGTGGTGCGGTGGGTGAGGACCTGCTGCAGCAGGGCGTGCTCGATATGCGGCCAGATGGAGGCCGTCATGCGGGCCGGGGCGCCCGACTCGGCCCGCACCCCTCCGCCTGGGCCACGGCCGATTCCCGTCCTTCCGTCAGGGCCTCCACGGCCGTGCGCACCCCGCATGGCGCGCTCGTGGCGGTCGAGCGTGGCCGGGACGCGGGCCATGTCCGTCACGGGCACGGCGACGGTCACATCGGGAGTGGCGTGGGCGGCGTCGTCGGCGATGATGCGGACCGGGTGGGGGCCGCCCAGGAAGCGGGCGATCTCCTCGGGCGGGCGGACCGTCGCAGACAGGCCGATGCGTTGAGCGGGGCGGGGCAACAGGTCGTCCAGCCGCTCCAGTGACAGAGCCAGGTGGGTGCCGCGCTTCTGGCCGGCAAAGGAGTGGATCTCGTCGACGATCACGGTCTCCACGGTGCGCAGCGTCTCGCGCACCGCGCTGGTGAGCATCAGGTACAGCGACTCGGGGGTGGTGATGAGGATGTCCGGCGGGCTGGTGCGCAGGCGGCGCCGCTCGGCGGGGGTGGTGTCTCCCGTGCGCATGCCGACGGCGATCGGTGCCGCGGGTACGCCCAGTTCCGCGGCGGCCGCGGTGATGCCGGCCAGGGGACGGCGCAGGTTGCGCTCCACATCGGCGCCGAGGGCCTTGAGCGGGGAGATGTATAGGACCCGCGCCCCGCGCCCGCGCGGCTGCAGAGTGCGGCGGCGATCGGCCGGTGCAGCGCCGGCCGGGGCGACACCGACAGGGGCGGGCTCACCGCCCCGGGCCACCTGCGCCACGGGACGGGAGAGGTGGTCGATGGCGGACAGGAAGGCCGCCAGGGTCTTACCCGAGCCGGTGGGAGCAATGACCAGGGCGTTCTCGCCGCGGCCGATCGCCTCCCAGGCGCGCCGCTGCACCGGCGTCGGCCCGGTGGGGAAGGCGGCGTCGAACCAGGCGCGCGTGGCGGGAGCGAAGGCAGCGGGCAGTGTGGGCGGCATCGGGGCCAGGATAGGCGCGGCCTCCGACATTAATCATTCCCATTCTGGCCCGCCCCGCAGCCGTCTCGGACGGCGGCGGCCAGCTCTGGCTCGAGCGGGGGCGGCGCCCCACGAGCCGTTTGCCCGTCAGCGGTCCTCAGGCCCTGCCGAACTCCTCGATCAGTCGGTCCAGGATCTCCGGCACCCTCTGTGTCACCGCCCAGAACAGGTCATCATTCATCGACTGACGGCGTTGTTCACAGCGGCACCGCCTCTCGGACGGCGCTCTTGAGGGCATCGGGCACCGAGGTATCAGCCACCGCCTCGACCGGGAATCCCGTGAGCTCCTTAACCTCGGCGGCGAAAAGGGCCAGATCGAACAGGTCGGTGCCTGGGGCGGGCGTGACCAGCAGATCAATATCGGAGTCGAAGGTGTCCTCACCGCGCAGCGCTGAACCGAACACCCGCGGATTCGCGAAGCCGTGAGCCCTGGCACTGGCGCTGATCTCATCGGCGTGTGCGGCGAGCGGAATGGACGGACGGTAGTCGGCCGCACGCAGGACGCGTTCCAGCATTTCGTCGGAGACGGAACGCCTGCCCGACTCCATCTGGGCCAGACTCGGCTGCCGCAGGCCAGCACGTTCAGCCAACTGGGTCTGCGTCAACCCCGCGTCACGTCGTGCGGCATGGATGAGTTCGGGCGCCGCATCAATGTTGAAGCGCCTCATGCTCAAAGTGTATAGCAGGAATGCTATTACGCTGCGGCGTGTTTGTGTCGGCGCCTCGACGTAGCCTGACCCCATGCCTGCCACCGCGCCCGCCAGCGCCGTACCCGCCAGCACTGCCCCGTCCAGCCCGAGCACCGTCAGCGTGCGCGGCGCCCGCGTGCACAACCTCAAGAACCTCGACGTCGAGGTGCCGCTGGGGAAACTGGTGACGGTGGCGGGCGTGTCCGGGTCGGGCAAGTCCTCCCTGGCACTGGGGGTGCTCTACGCGGAGGGCGCCCGCCGCTACCTGGAGTCGCTGTCCACCTACACGCGCCGACGCCTGACGCAGGCGGCCCGCCCCGACGTCGACGAGGTCCTCCACGTCCCCGCCGCCCTGGCCCTGCACCAGCGTCCACCCGTACCCGGGGTGCGCTCCACCTTCGGCACCTCCACCGAGGTGCTCAACTCGCTGCGCCTGGCCTACTCGCGCCTGGGTTCGCACTGCTGCCCCAACGGCCACCCCAATGCGCCCAGCACCGACGTCGCCCTCGAGGTCCCCACCACCTGCGCCACCTGTGGGGTGGAGTTCTACGGTCCGGGCGCCGAGATGATGGCCTTCAACTCCGAGGGTGCCTGCCCCCGCTGCGAGGGCACGGGCGTCGTGCGCACCGTGGATGAGGCGAGCCTGGTGCCCGACGAGTCGCTGACCATCGCCGAGGGCGCCGTCGCCCCCTGGCAGAACCTGATGTGGTCACTCATGAAGGACGTGGCCCGCGAGATGGGCGTGCGCACGGATGTCCCCTTTCGCGAGCTGACGGAGCAGGAGCGGAAGATCGTGTTCCACGGCCCCGCCGAGAAGAAGCACATCCTCTACGTCAATGACAAGACCGGCGTCGCCGCGGAGATGGACTTCACCTACTACAGCGCGGTTCACACCGTGGAGAACGCGCTGTCCAAGGTGAAGGACGAGCGCGGTATGAAGCGGGTGGAGAAGTTCCTGCACGAGGCCGTCTGCCCGGACTGCGGCGGCTCCCGCCTGTCCGCGGCGGTGCGCTCCACGAAGGTGCGCGGCATCGGCCTGGACGAGGCGTGCCGCCTCCCGCTCGGCGACCTGGTGCAGTGGGCGGCCGGCATCCCGGACACCATGCCGCAGGAGCTGGTGGCCATGGCCCGGCAGATCGTCGACGAGCTGACCGTCACCGCCCGCCGCCTACTGGATCTGGGCCTGGACTACCTGAGCCTGGACCGGGCCTCCTCCACCCTGTCCACCGGGGAGCGGCAGCGCGTCCAGCTGGCCCGGGCCGTACGCAACCGCACCACCGGGGTGCTCTACGTACTCGACGAGCCGAGCATCGGCCTGCACCCGGCCAACCTGGACGGCCTGACCGGCGTGGTGCGGGACCTGCTGGCGGACGGCAACTCGGTGCTGGTGGTGGATCACGACGTCGCCCTGCTGCGCGAGGCCGACTGGCTGCTGGAGATCGGTCCGGGCTCGGGGCAGGCGGGCGGCGAGATCGTGGTCAACGCACCGGTGGAGCAGGCGGTTACCCACCCGGCCAGCCGCATCGCCCCGTTCATCACCGGCCGGGCGGAGGTCGTCTGCCGCGAGCGGGCCGAGGCCGAAGCGGCCTTCACCCACGGCGCCATCCACCTGGAGACCGCACCGATCCATACTGTCCGCGCCCTCGACGTCGCCATCCCCGAGCAGCGGCTCACCGCCGTGACCGGCGTGTCCGGTTCCGGCAAGACCACCCTGGTGCTGGAGTCGCTGGTGCCGGCGGTGCGCGCGCTCGCCGACGACGTCCCCCTGCCCGCCCCGGCCACCTCCATCCAGACCGGGCAGACACAGCGAGTGGTCGTCGTCGACGCCTCCCCCATCGGCACGAATGTCCGCTCAACCGTGGCCACCTACTCCGGGGTCATGGACGAGCTGCGGCGCGTGTACGCGCGTACCCCGGCCGCGTGCCAGGCGGGGTTGAAGGCCGGTGACTTCTCCTACAACACCGGCTCGCTGCGCTGCGATCACTGTGACGGGACCGGCCAGATCGTCCTGGATGTGCAGTTCCTGCCCGACGTCGACATCGTCTGCCCCCAGTGCGGCGGCTCCCGCTACGGCGAGGCGGCGCGTGAAATCCGCCGAGTGCCGGGCGGTGGGGCCGCAGGCGCCCGGGCGGCGGGCAACCGGCAGGCCGACGGGGGCGATGGCCAGACCGACGGGGGCGACGGCGGCCGGGGTGCCGCGGGGCTGTCCCTGCCGGAGCTACTGGCGCTGACGGTGGACCAGGCCGAACGGGCCTGCGCCGACCTGCCCAAGGTGCGCCGTCACCTGCGCCTGCTGTCGGAGCTGGGTCTGGGCTACCTGACGCTCGGGGAGACGACGACGGCCCTGTCCGGTGGCGAGGCGCAGCGGTTGAAGCTCTCGGCCGACCTGGGCCGCGACCAGCACGGCACGGTGTTCGTGCTCGACGAGCCGAGCATCGGCCTGCACCCGCTGGACGTGCGTGTGCTGCTGGGCGTGCTGGACCGGCTGGTGGAGCGGGGCGCAAGCGTGGTGGTCATCGAGCACGACCTGGACATGATCGCCAACGCCGACTGGGTCATCGACATGGGCCCGGGCGGCGGCGAGGCGGGCGGCCGCGTGGTCGCCGCCGGCACCCCGGAGCAGCTGGCCGCCGATCCGGCTTCGATCACGGGACGCTACTTGGCGGAGCACTTGGCTCGAAGCGGCGGGCACTGAATACCAATGGACTATCACGGCTTCTCTTCCAGGTTCCGTCTTCGCGGCATCGACCTGCCACCCGGAGGACCACCCGACTACGAGCTAGGCAGGGAATTCGGTTCCTATATGGAGACGTATCTGGTGGAACCAGGTGACGCAGCCGGGCAGGGTCATGCCCCATACACTCTCGGCGTTCGCTCCCCCACGCCGGGGATTAGGGCCCTGAGCGGGGCGTTCCCCACTCCTAACCGGTGGATGGCGTGCATTGTTGCCAGGGGAATACCGTTTCTGGGGGATGTGCGCGATCCGGGATCATTCGTGGAGGTTCGCGAGGCCCGCCGCTGCGTCGTCGCTGCCCGAGCGTTTCATGATCCGCCGCTGCTACTGCTCATCACCGACCTGAACATTGTGGCGATAGCTTCGGCCGGTGTCGCTTGGTCCACCCAGCGCCTGGCACTCGACGGGATCGATGTTTCTACGACACCGCGCAACGGGTGGCTCGTATGTAGTCCGCAGCGGGAACCCGGCGACGTCCTGCTAGTCAATTTGCAGGACGGTCGGGTGGCTCTTCGGGTTTGAGGATGTAGCAGCACTCAGGCCACGCATCCGGACTACGTCACGTCAGTCGACTGGGATGACCTCCACGAAGCGGCGGTCCTCCTTCGCGAGAGCCATTGGGATACGCGCGTCGAGTGTGGCGAGCACAGCTCCGGAGCGCGCCGCCAGGTCCACGAGGTGGAAGTCGGTGACCCAACGATGCCCGACCATTCGTTCGAGCTGGATGAGGGGCTCAGCCAACGAGGCCAAGTCCTCTATGAACTCGTGCCACTTGACCGTACAAAATGTACGCAACCCGCTCAGTACCTCCGGAACGCCGATCTCGAATCCGGTGACTCGTGGGTTCAACAGGAGCCGACAGTACGCGGCCTCGGTGAACGGACACGTAGCCCAAGACCCCACGCCTTCAAACCAATTGCTGGCCACCACGTGATGCGCATGATTAGTGAGGGAAAGAGCGAGCATCACGTTGACATCGAGTAGGCGTGGGAGCCGGTCACGCGTCACCATCGCGGTATCTCTCAACGAGGTCCAAAGTCACGGTGTGAACCGACTGCCCGCTCGGAGGCGAAAAGACCGGAACCCCGCGAGATCCCGGTTCGGCCCCGTTGCCGCGAATCCCGCGCAGCGCATAGTCCGACACGGCCCGGCCTAGGGAGATGCCCTCCCGGCGTGCCCTTTCCCGCGCCACTGCGAGAACACCCTCATCGATATCCAGCGTTGTGCGCATGACAACATCATGCGCATCACCTCATCACCGCATCACCGCGTCAATGGCACCTTCCCAACACAGTCGTCCCGAGCCGACTAGGAGCGCTCATACGCCGTGACCACCGCGCCGCTGCCCGACTTAGCCGACGCCGCTCCCGCCGCCGGCCGAATTCACGCCACTCGCGCCATCAACCCCCGGTACCACTCCCACCGGCACCGCTGTCCTCGCCGCTGGCGCGTCCGGCGCCGTCGGCATCGGCGTCCTTCCGGGGCCGCCCCCTCCCCCGCATGGGGGCGGCCCTTACGCCCCGGCCGGCGTCGTCGAGCGCGCGACGCAGGATGATCTCGATCTGCGCATTGACCGAGCGCAGGTCGTCGGCGGCCCACTTGGCGATGGCCGCGTGGACCGCCGGATCGAGCCGCAGCAGGACCTGCTTGCGCTTACCGCCCGTCATCGGCGCCCTCCGTCACCGAGCCGACCGACCTCAGGCGTACAGTGAGCCGGCGTTGACGACTGGCTGCGTGCGCTGGTCGGAGCAGAGCACCACCAGCAGGTTGGAGACCATCTGGGCACGGCGCTCGTCGTCCATGGAGACGATGTCGTCGGCCTCCAGGCGCTTTAGGGCCTGGTCCACCATGGTGACCGCACCCTCCACGATCTGCTCGCGGGCGGCAATGACAGCCCCGGCCTGCTGCCGCTGCAGCATCGCCTGGGCGATCTCCGGAGCGTAAGCGAGGGAGGAGATACGCACCTCGATGATCTCCAGCCCGGCGATCGCCACACGCGCGGCCACCTCCTCGGCCAGCTCGGCGGAGACCAGATCGGTGCCGCCACGCAGGGAGGTCTCGCCGGGGCCGGGCTCGTCGTAGGGGTGGGTGGTGGCCACGTGCCGCAGCGCCGACTCCGCCTGTGCCTTGATGAAGGCCTCGTACTCCTCAACGGCGAAGACCGCGCGCGCCGTGTCGGCCACCTGCCAGACAACAATGGCCGCAATCTCCACGGGGTTGCCGTCGAGGTCGTTGACCTTGATCTCGTTGGTCTCGAAGTTGTGGACCTTGATGGACACCTTCTTGCCGTATGTCAGCGGCGGCACCAGGACCAGTCCGGTGCGGCGCACGGTGCCGATGTAGCGGCCGAAGAACTGACGCACGCTGGTCTGTCCGGGAGAGACGATGGCGAAGGAAGTGAACAACAGCAGCGGTATGGCCAGGCCCACCGCACCTACGACCAGGCGCAGCACCCCACCCGGTTCACCCTGATCCGCGGCGATGGCGCCGGAGATGAAAACGGCGACGGACAGGCCGAGCATCCCCAACAGCAGGAGCAGCACCAGGAACGCCGCACCGGATCCAGAACTGGCGGCGGGACGCTCCGCAATGTCGACTCGTCCCTTGACGACGCCGGACTCCTGCTGGGCGATGGGGGCGTGGAGCGCCGCGGACATGATGACCTCCGGTTCTGGCCGCAGCGGCGGAGGCGAACCCCTCCCGACACCCGCAGCGGCTATAGCAATATGATAGCTATTTTCTGACGGGAGGCAAGCCCCTTCCCTCACCGCCACCCACCCGCAGGCCCGCACCTGTCACCAGCTGCAGCACTTTCACACCCACCACGTGCACGACAACGCCAGAAACGGCCTGATTCCGCCGAACCACCGAGCGCTCGCTTCCGGGCAGGCCCCTAAAGTGCTGCATTCCGTGCCACCTTGTCCGAGCCCGCACCCTGGATCGATCCCTTACACCCGTGAACCGGGCAAGGGCAGAACCACCGCCTGGGCGGCAATCACGGCCTGGGCGGCACAACCGCCGCAGTAGTCACGCGTCCACGTCGTCACGGCCAACCCGTAGCCTGGTGCCATGACCCCGCAGGACGCGCCCTCGCTCTTCGACGCCGTGGCCGACGCCGGCGGCCCGATCGTCGCCGACCCCACTCGCCCGCTGGCGGACCGGCTGCGGCCGCGCGCACTCGGCGACGTCGTCGGCCAGGCCCACCTGCTGGCCGCGGACGCCCCGCTGGGGCGGATGGTCGGCGCCGGACGCCTGACCTCGATCATCCTGTGGGGCCCACCCGGGTGCGGGAAGACGACGATCGCCCGTCTGCTGGCAGACCGCACCGGCCTGGTGTTCGAGCAGGTATCGGCCACCTTCTCCGGCGTGGCCGACCTGCGCAAGGTCTTCGCCGCCGCCGCGCACCGCCGTGAGGTCGGCCAGGGCACGCTGCTGTTCGTCGACGAGATCCACCGCTTCAACCGCGCCCAGCAGGACTCCTTCCTGCCGTATGTGGAGGACGGCACCGTGGTGCTCGTGGGCGCCACCACCGAGAACCCCAGCTTCGAGCTCAACGGGGCCCTGCTGTCCCGCTGTCAGGTACTGGTGCTGCACCGTCTCGACGACGACGCCCTGGCAGAACTCCTTGCCCGCGCCGAGGCGCTGCTCGGTCGGCGACTGCCGCTGACCGAAGGCGCCCGTCGCGCGCTGCTGGCCATGGCCGACGGCGATGGTCGCTACCTGCTGGGCATGGTTGAGCAGGTCGTCGGTTACGCCGACTCCCAGGGCCGAGCGAGCGCACAATCCGACCATGCCTCCGCGGGACCCACGACTGCCGCCTCCACCGGTCCGGTCGAGCTGGACGAAGCGGCGCTGACCGCCGTCGTCGCCTCCCGGGCGCCCCTGTATGACAAGTCCTCCGAGGAACACTACAACCTCATCTCCGCACTCCACAAATCCATGCGCGGCTCCGACCCGGACGCCGCCCTGTACTGGCTGGCACGCATGCTCGCCGGTGGAGAGGACCCGCTATACATTGCGCGGCGGCTGGTGCGCTTTGCCTCCGAGGACGTCGGCATGGCCGATCCCGGCGCGTTGCAAATGACCCTGGCCGCGTGGGACACCTACGAACGGCTGGGCTCTCCGGAGGGGGAACTGGCCATCGCCCAGGCGGTCGTCTACCTGGCGACGGCGCCGAAGTCGATCAGCGTCTACCGGGCCCTGGGTCGGGCGATGAAGCTGGCGCGGCAAACCGGCTCGCTCATGCCGCCGGCGCACATCCTGAACGCACCGACCCGGCTGATGAAGGAACTCGGATACGGCGAGGGCTACCAGTACGACCCGGACACCCCGGAGGGTTTCTCCGGCGCCGACTACATGCCCGAAGGTCTCCCGCCCCGTGAGCAGCGCGAGCGCCTGTACGAGCCCACCGACCACGGCCATGAGCGGCGCATCCGCGAGCGTCTGGCCTACTGGGATGACCTGCGCACCAGGCTGCGCTCCGAGGACTGACGCCTCACCAAGCGCCGCGCGGGCGCGAACAGGCCACAGGTATTCGGCTTACCTTCTCATATAAGAATTGCTGTACTCTAGTGATGTCGGCGCCTTCTCATGCATCCGAGTTCGCAACAATCGCCCGGAAAACCGACGAAACCGTACGCGAGGCTCGCGCACGTCTCGTCTCTGCAGTACGTGCCGCCCACCGCGCGGGCATGACGCAAACCGAAATTGCCACCCAAATCGGTCGTTCTCAACCCGAGGCGTCGCGCCTCCTCCGCTTTCACGGCACAACCCCGCTTGCTCGTCGGTTACGCGAACACCGCACGGAGGTCATCAACTGCATCGAAGAGGCAGGTGGATCCCGCGTAAGAGCCTTCGGATCCGTTGCCAGCGGCGCAGAACATGAAGGCTCAGACATCGACCTGCTTTTCCACATGGATCGAGTCATGACCCTCATGGAACTGGCACAGCTTGAAGCACGTCTTGAAGGCATCCTAGGAACCGGGGTTGACGTCGTCCCTGACTCCGCCATAGCCCCATATATGCGCGATCGGGTCCTACAAGAGGCGGTTCCCCTATGACCCCAAACAAGCCGGACACCGCTTGAGTTCATTGACTAAGCTCTCCACCACCTTGAGATCGCCCAGTCCTACGCACAGCGCGACCTCACAGACCCGATTGACGCTCGATGCGATATCGCTTCGACTGGCAGCAGGCATCGAAGCATTCGGCTCACTCCCGCCCCATATTCGAGACGAGGCCAGCAAGGGCAACTGGCACGTTCTCAGGGGGATGCGCAATCGCATTGCGCATGGCTACCTGGAGGTTGATCCCACGATCGTGGCCGCAACCGCCCGGCGCGATCTCCCGGTACTCGTCGCTGCTCTTACCTCTCTGCGTCAGCACCTCATCAAGCACCGCGCTACCTGCAGGCAGGACACCAACAACACGGGTTAGCCAGTCGGGAACGCCAGGTTCGCGCCTGGGAGCGCCTGGGGCGCGGCATCAGAAGTGCTGGACTCAGCGGAACCACCGGCCGGCGCCGTCGATGGCCGCCACCGTGACCCGGGAACTGCTTGATCCAGGTGATTCCAACGAGTCGTCAACTGCCAACGGCCACGAGCTCGAGAACGTCCTCGTCGGCCCGAGAACGTCCCGGGTTCGGCCAAGACGACCTCATCTACCCGAAAACGTCCCGGGATCGGCGAACACGTCCTTTTCAGCCCGAAACCCTCCCGAATGTGGAGGGTTTGGGGCGGATGAGGTAGTATTCGGCCGGTGTTATGTCTCAGGACATCGGTGACGGTTCGGGGGTTGTTGGTGGTGACAGTTCGGCTGTGATGGGCCGGTGAGTAATGATCCTGTTGACCCGCGTATCAGACTTGCGATTGCTCAGTGGCCCGACGACGCCCCGCGTGGTGCGGTGACCTCGTTTTGCGCCGAGCACGCCATCAGCCGCAACACCTTCTACAAGCTGCGCCGCAGGGCCGTTGAGCTGGGGCGGGCCGCTGTCCTCGAGCCGCTGTCCAGGCGTCCGGGGTCTAGCCCTACCGCCTTGGGCCAGGACATCAAGGACCAGGCGGTGGCGGTGCGCGCTTCAATGGCGTCTTCCGGCCTGGACCATGGGCCGGTATCGGTTCATGACAAGATGGTGGCAATGGGACTGGACGCGCCCTCGCCTGCAGCGCTGTCGCGCATCTTCGGCCAACGGGGCGTGGCAAGACGCGAGCTGCACAAGCGGCCTAGGTCTGCGTGGAGGCGGTTTGTCTACCCGGCTCCGAACGCCTGCTGGCAGACGGGGCGCCACCGAGTACGTGCTCGTCGGAGGGCGCAAGTGCGTGATCTCCCCGGCTCATCGACGATCACTCGCGCTTGGCGGTGGCGTCCCTGGTCGCCGCCGCCGAGACCAGCCAGGCGGCTATCGCGGTTTTCGACCGGGCCGTCGCCCGCTACGGGGTACCCCAGCGGCTGCTGACCGACAACGGGGCTGCCCTGAACCCCACCCGGCGGGGCATGCAGGGCGCGCTGGTAGAACACGTCAGGACTGTCGGGACCCAGGCGATCACCGGCAAGCCGTACAAGCCCACCACCCAGGGCAACAACGAGCGCTTCCACCAGACCCTGTTCCGCTACCTGGACGCTCAGCCCCTGGCCCACACCATCGAAGAGCTACAAGCCCAGGTAGACGCCTTCGACCACCTGTACAACACCGAGCGAGGCCACCAGGCCCTGCCCGGGCGCATCACCCCGGCCCAGG
>NZ_JAUMUL010000074.1 GCF_030530635.1 Actinomyces sp. | reverse complement strand
GCCTCCCAGAGCATCGCGTCGACGAGGGTGGTCTTGCCGTGGTCGACGTGGGCGACGATGGCGACGTTGCGCAGGTCCTGGCGCACGGTCATATGGGCTGATTCCTCCATTTGGTAAGCACCCGCGGGCGCACAAACTAAGGCAGGGTACCGGGTAACGGCTCCGCCCGACCATGACAGGCGCGACATACGGCCTGTGCGGCCGCTCACCTCTACTTCCCCGTGATCCGACGGGGACCGGGACGGCGTATGTTCCCCTCCTCGACGTCGACAGGGTGGGCGCCGGGAAGCGGCCGCGACACCGCCGGGCGCCGCGTGTTCGGCGCCGGACCGAACCGGCCTCGGCGCTCCTGGACGCCGAGCGGTCGGCGCGGCTCAGAGCGTCCCCGCCAGCAATGCGCAGGCAGCCGCGATTGCGACGCATACGGGCAGCGGGTTCCATCGCGAGCCGAACCGGCCCGTACTTGGCCTGGAAGCGGCGCCCCGCACACGTCGTTCCTTATAGGCAAGGAGGAGGTCACCCGCAGTATCGGCATCCAGGTGCGCGCGAAAAACAGAGTCGCTCTCTCCCAGGTACTCCTCTGGCACTTCGCGGCGCACACGGGCATCATGCTCCGTGCAGCGTGAACCGACTAGCTCTCGCTCCCGCAACTCCTGGCGTCTGCGGAAGGATGTGGACAACCCACCTGCACGCTGCGCGGCGGAGACCTTAGCCACATGGCCGGATCTGGTGATGACCTCCAGTCCCCAGCGAGTGCGGCAGGAATCCACCTCATCCCAGTCGAAAAGATAGGTGCGCCACGCGTTGCGCACGGTGATGCCGGCGTCTGCGACAATGAGCTGCGGCGCCCACCACAAACACCAAACCGCAAGCATCAGGAACAGGCCGCAGCCCAGGGCTTGCAGCCCGTTGCGGGTGCCGTCGACCAACCAGACCGTAATAACGGCCCAGGCCGTGCCGGCACCCGTTAGCAGAGTGCCGACACGACCTGGCAAAGAGCGGACTACGACCGTGGGCAAAGCCCCTGGCTCCCTTACTCGGCTACGTAGCCGATGTTCTCGGGACGGTAGGAGGCCAGCCCCTTGGCCCCGAAGTTCGCCAGGTTCTTCGGGACTGCAGTGAACTGCATGCGCTGGTAGATGGGCACGTTCATGACGTTCTCCCAAATGAGGGCATCACACTCGTTGGCCATGCTGGCGCGCTCGTCCTCATCCATCGTCGAGGCGATCTTCGCGATGTAGTCGTCGATCTCGGGGATGGACTGGGAGGTGAAATTCGACTCCGAGCCGGTGCCGTAGATCTGACCGATGTTGGCCAGCGGGTACTGGGTCTTCTGCCAAGTGAACGCGGTGATCTCGTAATTCTTGGCGTTGACGTACTCGGAGAAGTACTTATCCGACTCCACGGTAGAGAGCTTCATCTCCATACCCACCTCCTTCAACTGGCTCTGCAGGAGGTTGCCCTCATTCTCCGTGGTCGGAGTACCGGACGGAATGATGTAGGTGAAGGACAACCGCTGTCCGTCCTTGACCCGGATGCCGTCATCGCCCTCGCCCCAGCCGGCATCCTCCAGGAGCGTCTTGGCGGCTTCGGGGTCATAGGACCAGGCACCGGAGTTGTCCTGGTAGCCCTCCTGGGAGGGCATGAAGAAGCGGTTGCCGAGCATGACCTTGTCCATCTCGATCGGCAGCCCCGCCAGGTCGGAGGAGGCGATGGCCTCACGATCACAGGCGCGCATCAGGGCCTGGCGCACGGCCTTATCCGCCAGCGGACCGGAGGCGGCGTTGATGGTGAAGTGGCGCCACTGCAGGCCGAAGTTCTGCCGGATCTCGGCGTCCTCGCGTCCGGTGGCCTGGTTGTAGACGTCAGCGGACGAGATGTAGTCGATGACGTCAATGGCCTTGTTGGCGAAGGAGGTCGCCTCCGCCGAGGGGTCGAGGGCGCGGAAGGTGACCTTGTCCAGCAACGGGGCCTCACCCCACCACAGGTCGTTGGGGACCAGGGTCACCAGCTGCTGGGACTCGTTGTAGGAATCGATCTTGAAGGGGCCGGCGAAGTAGTCGTTGTTGAAAGCGCCCGCACCCGCCATCGACTCGTTGAAGGTCTTGGCGTCCGCCATCAGTTCCTTCGGGCTCACGCCTGTGAGCGCGCTGGTCCAGTCCGGGAAGACCGTCTTGAAGGTGATCTTGGCGGTGTGCTCGTCTATGATCTCCACGGACTCCACGTCCTTGATGCCGTCATTAGAGGCCCACAGGTACTCGGAATCGTTGGCGTGAGCAAGGGAGGCCTTGATGTCCTCGGAGTCCATCGGGCGCCCGTTGCCCCAGACGGCCTTCTCGTTCAGACCCATGGTGACCACGGTCTTGCCGTCGACCTCTTCGGCCTCGTAGGTGGTCAAGAAGTCAGGATTGGGGGTGGGTGCGCCGTCGTCGCCCCAGTCGAGGAAATAGGGCGAGACGAAGTCCATGATCAGCCGCACATCGCCGGTGTTGCCGTTGACGTGCATGTTGTTCCAGTTGGCGACGGCGGACTGCATGGCGAAGTTGAGCTCGCCGCCCTGCTGTAGGTCCGCGCGGTCCTTGCGGTTCATGGCCGCTTCGAAGTCGGGCTCGCCGCCCGCGCCAGCGGCTGAACTCGAGGTGGACTCGCTGGTCCTGGCGCAGGCGGCCAGCACGGCCATGACTGCCGCAGAGGCCGAGCCGGCCAGGAACAGACGACGGTTGATACTCATGTTGAAACTCCGATTCGAATTCGGTCGGTAGGGATAGATGCTCCGGAGCTCCGACGCCTTAACATCCGCCCCGTTGACATGGCGCGCATCATACCTTGCCGTATCGCAGTCGCATCCCACTTGCGACACCGCAAAGCACATTGTATCGCATCTTGTTTCCACAATAGGTTTGTCCTATGGTCTGATTCCGAACCGAGGAAATCAGAACACGGCAGTGCGCTCGGGGTAGTAGCAGGCGACCTCATGGTCCTCACCCTGCTGGGCAAAGTCCGGCATGCGCTCCAGGCACGACTGCTTCTGCTCGTCGTTCAGCTCGCCCGCGAACTTGGGGCAGCGGGTGCGGAAGCGGCAGCCCGAAGGCGGGTTGGCGGGGGAAGGCAGATCGCCCTCCAGGATGATGCGGCTGCGGGTGCGCTCCTTGACCGGATCAGGGATGGGGATGGCCGATAGCAGCGCCTGCGTGTACGGGTGGGCGGGCGCGGAGAAGACCGCGTCGACGTCACCGATCTCCACGATCTTGCCCAGATACATGACGGCCACGCGGTCGGCTATGTGCCGCACCACGGACAGGTCGTGGGCCACGAACAGGTAGCTGAGCCCCATGGTGGCACGCAACTCGTCGAGGAGGTTGATCACCCCCGCCTGAATGGACACGTCCAGGGCGGACACCGGCTCGTCCAGCACGAGCAGCTTCGGCTCGAGCGCGAGCGCCCGGGCGATGCCGATGCGCTGGCGCTGCCCGCCGGAGAAGTTGCGGGGGTAGCGGTTGGCGTGGCTCGGTTCAAGCCCCACCAGCTCCATGAGCTCCTCAACGCGCGGGCCGACCTGCTGCTTGCTCCAGCCGTTGGCCCGCAGCGGCTCGGCGATGATGTCGAAAATGGGCAGGCGCGGATCCAGTGACGCCATCGGGTCCTGGAAGACGACCTGCAAGTCGCGACGGATCCGCTTACGCTCCGCACGCCGGATTGCCGCGGCATCCCTGCCGAGGACCACGATCTTGCCGTCCTGCGGCGCCTGCAGATTAAGCACCTCCATGAGCGTGGTGGTCTTGCCGCAGCCGGACTCGCCAACGATTGCGAGGGTCTCCCCCTCCCGCACGTCGAAGGAGATGCCGTCCACCGCATGCACGGTGCCGACGCGCCGCTTGAACACGGCGCCCTTCATCAGGGGGAACTCCTTCACCAGGCCTTCTACCCGCAGCACCTCGGGGCGCTGCGGGTGGGGCAGGCTCATGACATCGGCGGTCTTGAGCGCAGGGACCGGGAAGATGTCCGTGTAGTCGAGGTTGTTCTTCTCGATCTCCGGGAGGCGTCGGCAGGCGGACCGCTGCTGCTCAGCGGTCGTGGGGCGGGACACCGCGGCGTCGTCGCGGACGGCGACCAGATCCGGCTCGCCGTCGAGGCACTCCGCAGCCGCCATGGGGCAGCGGGGTGCGAATGGGCAGCCGGCGGGCACCTCCAGTAGCGAGGGTGGCACACCTTCAAGGGTTGCCAGGGCGGAGTCCTTCTTGGCGTCCAGGCGGGGCAGCGCCCCGAGCAGCCCGATCGTGTAGGGCATGCGGGAGCGGTAGAAGATGTCATCCACGCTGCCGGTCTCCACGACTCGCCCCGCATACATGACGGCGACGCGGTCGGCCATGCCGGCCACGACCCCCAGGTCATGGGTGATCATGATGACGCCGGCGCCGGTCTCCTTTTGCGCTGTGCGCAGCACGTCGAGGATCTGCGCCTGGATGGTCACGTCCAGCGCCGTGGTGGGCTCGTCGGCGATGATCAGGTCGGGATTGTTGGCGATGGCGATGGCGATGACGGCACGCTGCCGCATCCCGCCGGAGAACTCGTGCGGATAGGCCTTGGACCGCACCTCCGGATTGGGGATGCCCACCAGGTCCAGCAGCTCCACTGCCCGCTTGTTGGCGTCGGCGTCGGGCATGTCCGGGTTGTGGACCTTCAGCGCCTCGACGATCTGGTCCCCCACCGTGTACACGGGCGTGAGGGCGGACAGCGGGTCCTGGAAGACCATGGACACCTGGGTGCCTCTGATCTTGGACATGTACTCGTCGCTGCGTCCGAGCAGCTCGGTTCCGTACAGACGCACCGAACCGGAGATGTCCGCGGTCTCATCGAGCAGCCCCATGACCGCCGTCGAGGTAACCGACTTGCCGGAGCCCGACTCCCCGACGAGGGCAAGCACCTCTCCGCGCCTGACAGTCAGGTCAATACCACGCACCGCATGGACCCGGCCGTCCTCGGAGGGGAAGGAGACACGCAAGTCGTCGATCTCCAGCAGCGGGGCGTCAGCCTCCCGAGCCGGCAACTCCTGCGATATGGGGGCCGTACCCCGGTTGCGTCGTGTTGCGCTCATGCCTTGCCTCCGGACTTGGACGAGGGGTCGATGGCGTCACGCAGCCCATCGCCCATGAAGTTGACGCATACGAGCATGAACACCAGCACCGTTGCGGGCGCAAGGAAGATCCACGGGTATGTGGTTGCGGAGCGTTGCCCCTCCGCAATCAGTGTGCCCAAGGAGGTGTTCGGTGCCTGCACTCCGAAGCCGAAATATGACAGCGTCGTCTCGCTGAGAACCGCGTAGGCGACGTTGAGGGTGGCGTCGACGATCAGCAGCGAGGCGATGTTGGGGATGATGTGGCGAACGATGATTACGGGACTGGGCACGTTCATGAAGCGCGCCGCATTGACGTAGTCGAGGTTCTTCACGCTGAGGGTCAGCGAGCGCACCACACGCGCGGTGAGCATCCAGCCGAATCCTGCCAACAGCACGATCAGCAGGACGGTTGACCCCTTGGCGGCCCCGGCCTTCTGGGACAGGATGGCGATGATGAGGAAGGAGGGCACCACCAGGAGTAGGTCGGTGGCCCACAGGGCGATCTTCTCCCACCAGCCGCCGAAATACGCGGCGGAGGAACCGATGATCGCAGCAATGCTGGTCTGCAGCAGGGCCACGAACACCCCGATCATCATCGACTTCCGCGTGCCCTCGACGACCATGGCGAACACGTCCCGCCCGCCCTGCGTGGTGCCGAACCAGTGGGAGGCACTGGGCGGCTGGAGGAAGGCCTTCGAGTCGACGTCGGTGAAGGACCACTGGCCAACATGGTTGCCTAAGATCGCCATCAGTGCGAGGGCCAGGATGCCGACGGCACCGAATACAGCGGTCCGGTTACGCAGGAAACGGCGCAGAATGATGCGCCCGCGAGTGAGCCGCTTGGACTCCTTGGGGTCCTCCTCGACGAGGTTCCCGGAGTCCGCGGTTGTCAGCGGGGCCTGCCCGGGCTGGTCCATGGCGGACTGGCCGCCGCCGGCGGCCGTCTTGGCGATGGAATCCATGCCGCGGTGGACGGCACCGGACGGATTGCGAGTCGAGTCATGCATGTCGATCAGCTCACTCTCACCCGTGGGTCGACGATGGCGACGAAGACGTCGGACAGCAACGCGCCGGTCAATGTGCACAGGCCGGAGAATGCGACCACCGCAGTCACCCCGTTGATGTCGTAGCTCGAGATCGAGCTGATGGAGTACTCGCCCATGCCGTGCCATCCGTAGACACGCTCGGTGATGACCGCGCCTGTGAACAGTCCGGCCATGGCGAAGGCGAAGTAGGTGGCCATGGGGATCAGGGCGGTGCGCAGGGCGTGGCGGGTGGCGGCCTGGTGCTTGCGCAGGCCCTTGGCGCGGGCCGTCCGTACGTAGTCGGCGCCTAGGGTGTCCAGCATGAGGTTGCGCTGGTAGCGCGAGTAGGAGGCAATCGATCCCAGGGACATCGAGAGCGTGGGTAGCAGCAAGTGCTGGGCGCGCCCCAGAAAGCCCTCGCCCTCACCGGTGAACTCGAAGATCTGGTAGCCGGTGGTCCGGTTGATGTGGACGGCGAGCACCTGCAGGAGGATAGCCAGCACCATAGCCGGCGTTGAGATCACGATCATGGCAAGCAGTGACACCGCCCGATCAGACAGCTTGTACTGCCGGGTAGCGGTCCACGCCCCGAGGGCCACACCGCCGACCATGCCGATCACCGCGCCCATGAATACCAGTCGGACCGACACGGCGATCTTCGTTCCCAGCAGCGCGTTGACCGACTCACCCTTCGGGGTGACGCCCCAGTTCCAGGACGTGACCACCTCACGGAGCCAGGTGACGTAGCGGCTCCATACCGGCAGGTCTGAGCTGATGTTGTACTGGACGAGAGCGGCGTTGATCGCATCCCAGTTCAGTGTCGGGTCCTCGCGGTTCCAGTTGTTGGCGGGGTCCAATGACGCCGATGCCAGCAAGTACGCCAGCGACGTCGCTATGAACAACAGGAGCGCGTAGTTCGCGAGCCTGCGCATTAGGTACGGAAACATGCAGTCTTCTCTTCGGCGGGCCGCCGGAGGCCGTGACCTGGCATGGGGCCAGTTCCGGTGCGGCTACGGACGTACCGCCCGGACGCGGCCACCCGCAGGGGACCCCGAGCCGAACGGACCATCTCACGATACCCGCATTTCGAAACAAACCCGACACCCGAGAAGCGACCCCGGAGCACCATGCTCGTCGGTAGCGGCACATAACCGAGAACAACGGCGTCAGAGTAACCTCCGCCACACCCCGTCCGTGCGGCACCGACATCAACGGTCGCAGGCAGAGCCCATCAGTTCATCGCGTGAGCATCCCGACGACGGAACAGGACGGCCACCAGAGCACCGGAGAGGTTGTGCCAGATGGAGAAGACGGCGCCGGGCAGGGCTGCCTCCGGGCTGAAGTACTGCGCGGCCAGCCCGGCCGCCAGCCCGGAGTTCTGCATGCCGACCTCAATGGCGGTGGTGCGCGAAGCCCTCTCGTCGCAGCTGGCCAGCCGGCCGAAGAGGTAGCCGAGCAGGTAGCCCAGGCAGTTGTGCAGAGCGACCGCCGCCAGCACCAGTGCCCCAGCGGAGGCGAGTCTGTCGGCGGAGCCGGAGACCACGGCGATCACCACATAGCAGATGCCGAGCACCGATACCCAGGGCATGATCGGCAGCAGCGGCGCCACAAACCGGCCCATGAGCGCACGGATCACCAGGCCGCCGATTACGGGCACCAACACGATCTTGACGATCGACAGCGCCATGGAGCGACCGTCCACGGGCAGGTACTGGCCGGCCAGCCACTGGGTCAGCAGCGGTGTCATGATCGGGGCCAGCAGCGTCGAGATCGACGTCATGGTCACCGACAGGGCTACATCACCGCGGGACAGGTATGAGATGACGTTGGAGGAGGTGCCGCCTGGGGCGCAGCCGACCAGGATGACGCCGGCGGCCAAAGCCGGGTCCAGCTGGAAGATGCGGGTGAGCGTCCAGGCGATGACGGGCATGACCACGAACTGGGCGGCCACGCCCACCAGCACCGGCAGGGGGCGGCGCACTACCAGGGCGAAGTCGGGCACCGTCAGGGTCAGGCCCATGCCGAACATGATGATGCCCAGGGCATAGTTGGTGCCGGCCGCCAGCGGACTGAGGGCCTCAGGGGCGGCCATCGCAGCGCCGAAGGCCAACAGGATGAGCAGCGGGAAGACGGTGACGGCGATATAGGCGGAGCGGTCCTCACCGCCACGCTTCGCAGATGCGGGCCGGGAGTCGGCCTGCTTGTAGGAACTGGGGGAATCTGCCGGAGAGGTCATGGTGCAGTCCTATCGCCGCCGACTGCCATGCAGACAGGTGTTCTCGGAAACCCGATCGCGCAGCGCGTCAGCGCAGCACGGCCGGGCGGCGCAGCAGGGCGGCCGCCAGAGACTTGAGCAGGTCACCAATCACGAAGGGCGCCAACCCCATGGCGAAGGTGGCACTCCAGGAGGCACCGGTGGCGGCGTGAAGCCAGACCAGCCCGGGTACGTACACCAGCGCGGAGGCGGCAAGCATGAGGCCCACCCGCAGCGCCGCTGCACGCACGGCCTTCGCGGCCTTGCCACGGTTGACGGGGATCGCCGCGGCCCGGCCGGCCAGTAGCGCCGCCAGCCCGTAGCCGAGCACGTAGCCGAAGGATGCGGTGACGCCTCCGGTCCAACCCGCCAGCACGGGCGCTCCGAGCGCCGCCGAGCCGGCGAACAGCGCCACGGCCGCCAGGCCGCGGCGGGAACCGAGGACTCCGCCCACAGCGAGCGCCGCCAATGTGCCGAGAGTCACCGGCACCGGGGTGAAGGGCAGGGGCAGGGCGATCTGACCGATCAGGGCGATGGCGGCGGCTCCCCCAAGGATGAGCATCGCCTCGCGTGCGGCACGACGGGCCAGGGAGGTGGTGGTGACCGAAGCGGACTCGACGCGGACCGCGGCAGGCGGGTTAGTGCTCATGTCCTCACCGTAGGCGCCACGACCTCGGCGGCGCACCGCCGTTTGCCGCCGGGATCCACGAACACAACTTGTGGGAATCCTCCAAGACTCCACATCAATCGACCCGCCCACCGCGCCCTTGCCCTCCCCCACCCAGACCGGCACTTGTGGCCTACCGCGGCGGCGAGACGAGGAGCGCGTGTCACAGAATGCAGCACTTTTGCTCGCAAGGAGCACCCTTACACCGCGTCGGAGCGCATGATTCCGGGGAAGCTACGCCCGCATCACCGAGGCAGCCCACGAGCCGCAGACTCAGGAGACAGTGACATCTCCCGTGGTAGTGCCGGTCGCGGCCCCACCGTTAGTGGCGTTTATGACGATGGCGGAGGACCCGCCGGCGGTGACGGCACCCTCGAAGCTGGTTCCGTCCAGGGTGAGGGTCAGGGTGCCGCCGTTGGAGCCGGAGTTACCCCAACGGTCCTCGTCGGCCGTGGCCAGCCCGCCGGAGGTCTCCAACGTGCAATCGGTTAGTGTGGCCTCGGCAGTGGTATTGGTGACATAAAGGATCGGCACCTCCCGGCTGCAGGTGAGCGACACGTTCTTCAGCGCGAGGCTGGAGACCTCGGTGGCAGCATCGGAATCGGCGGCGTCACCGGACATGGACTGATACAGCATGACGCCGCCGGTCTCGGAGTCAGTGGTGAAGGTCGACTCGGAGACGGTGGCGTGATTCTTGCCCTCCACCACGATCGCCTGCCCCTGGCCGGAGGTGCCGGTCAAACCGGAGACGGTGATCTGACCGGTGGAGTAGATGCAGGGCGAGCCATCACCGGCGGTAGTGAAGGCGTTGGTACCATCCACCGTCACGGTGCCGGAGCCGCGGTCGGTGGCGACGGCGGCGCAGTGGGCCCCCTCGGTGGCGATGGTCAGGTCGGCGCCGGTGATCGTCCCGGCGTAGGTGGCGTGCAGGCCGCGGGAGGACTCCCCAGTGGTGGCGATGGCGCTGGCTGTGATGGTGGCACCGGCGCCGCCGGTTGCGACCACGGCGTTCGCGCCGGAGGCGTCGGTGGTCAGCGTGGTCTGATCGATGGTTACGCTGCTGCCCTCACCCACTACTACAACGGCCGAGTTGAGACCGTAGAAGCTGTAGGAGTCGTCCACGCCGTGCTCGCCATTGGTGGAGGCGTCGCCGGACTTGCTCACGCGGGCGTTGGTGACGGTGAGGCTACCGCCATTGACGACCAGAAAGACGGTCTCGTCGCTGTTTGTGGACTCGAAGGTGCCGCCATCGATGGTGGCCGTGATGCCGTCAACCAGGTAGGCGCCGGCAAGAGCGACCTCCTTGTCGCCGATCGAGCCGGTCCAGGAACCGGCATACAACGCGGTGTTGGAGTCGGAGGCCTCGTGATACTCGGGGCCGGTGACTGCAGCAGCGGAGGTCCGTGTGTCTGTGGCCGCCGCAGCGGGCACCACAACCGAGTCCACGGTTGCCGAGGACGTGGAAGTACCGGCGCCGCCACAGGCTGACAGGGCGCCCAGGCCAACACCACCCAGCAGTACAGAGCGCCGCCGCATGAGCCAGTGGGTACCGTTAGTGACGTCGCTAGAGTCGGCGCGGTGGTCGGTCAAGCGAATGGGTTGCACAGTGTCTCCTTCAGGTGTGGTTCTCGAGGTGACGACTGGAACGCCGCACTCCCTACCGGAAGCGCCGACTCCGTTCGTTCTCGTCACACGCCAGTGTGTCAGCCGTAGATATGACCCGTCTGTGGATGTCTTATGACTGGTGTAGTGGACGCGCTAGCGTGCGGTCATGCCCCCACACCCACGCCCTACCGGCCCCGTCAGCACCACCCCGCCCTTCGCACTGGTACCCGCCGCCTATGTGCTGCTGCTACGTCCGCATGAGCACGCCGCCAGGCCCGCACTCGGCACCGGCCCGAACTGGTCCGGTGCCACATCCGACATCCCGTCCCGCATGTCCAACTCCGCAAGCACGGAAGTGCTGCTGCAACTGCGCCGCAACACCGGATTCATGGACGACCATTGGGCCGCCGGCATCGCCGGGCACGTCGAGCCCGGCGAACCAGTGACCGCGACGGCCGTGCGGGAGGGCGCCGAGGAGCTGGACATAATCCTCGAACCCGGCGACCTGGCACCGCTGACCGCCATACACCGCTCCAACGCGGTAGGCGGGCCGGCGCTGGAGCAGCGCGTTGACTTCTTCTTCACTCTCACCCGCTGGCAGGGCACCCCCACCATCAGGGAGCCCGCCAAATGCGGCGGCCTGGAATGGTTCGCGCTCGACGCGCTGCCCGATCCGATACCCCCGCATGAGTTCGCGGCACTGCGGCTTCTGACGGCGGCACTCGACACCGGGCGGCCTGCCCCGGCAATCACAACCTTCGGATTCGCCCAACACTGACGCACGCCCGGCGTTGCGGGACAGGACGCAAAACTCGGGCGGTGCGCGGACCGTGTCCGCGCACCGCATCAAGGCCGGGCTCTCCCGGGATTCCGGTCCGACACCGCGGCGGGCCGACGATCTGTCACGCCCTGCGCGCGTTGATGGAGGCGACCACGGCGTCGAGGGTGGCCGCGAGCTCACCGTCACGCAGATCGGCGGGGGTGAAGGTACTCATGTCCGCCGACGCGTCGGTGTACAACATCAGTTGCACGGCGGGGAAGACCGCGTGCATGCTCCAGCTGCCCAGCACCGTACGCCATTGCTCGACCGCACGAATGGCGCCGTCCCCGGAATACCCGACGAAGCCGACGGTCTTGCTCTGAAACTCGGAGAAGAGATGGTCGGTTGCGTTCTTGAAGGCGCCGGGGATCCCATGGTCGTACTCGGAGGTGACGAACACGAAGCCGTCCTGGGAGTCGATGGCATCGGACCAGGCCTGGACCCGCGGATCGTCATACTGCTTGTTCGCCATCATTGGCGGGACCTGCGAGGTGAACAGAGGGAGGTCGAAGGACTTGACATCAATGATGGAGTAGTCGGCGTCGCCGCGGGCGCGCGCGTGCTCCAACACCCATTCGGCGATCTGCTCACCCAGGCGAACCTCCCGCACCGATCCAAGGACGATCCCGATCTTGGGTTTAGTGGTCATGCAATGCTCCCTTCAGACGGCGCTACCGCTCGGGTCCGGGCGGTGCAGCCCCAACTCAACACGGCAACCGACCCCGCGACTAGTGAAACCGAACGTAGACATCATCACAGCCGCGTTATGGCGGGGCGGCGTCGCGCACCGACAACCGCCAAGCACCGCCAACCGCCGAACGGTGATGAACCGCGCGAGCGGTCTCGGCCGGCAATCGGCGTCTCCGCGTCTCAGACTCCGAGAAACTCCAGGATGTCCGGCAGCTCCCGGCGCGCCTGCACCAATCCGGCCTCGTAGGCGCCGACCACGCGGTCGTAGCGCAATTCACCGTTCTCAATCGCCATGCGGTCGGGCTGGAACAAATAGACACGCCCCTCACGGCGCCCCTGTTCCAGCTCCTGAATGGTCCGGTTGTAGGCGTCGGGCCGGTTAATGATCGCCTCGGCCACCTCGGGCTGCTTGCGGAACATGCGCCGGTAGGCGGCTGCACGCTTCTCGGCGGGCTTGCGGTAGCCGGCCGGGCGGGTGGAGACCACCAGCATGCGCTCGTAACCGTCCGCCGCGGCGGCGTCAGTGGCGAAACCGCCGGTGGGGCCGAGGGCGCCGTCAAGATACGGCACGTCGTCGATATAGACGGTGGGCATGAGCACCGGCATGGAGGAGGAGGCCTGGCAACGCACCAGCAGGTCGTTCAGAATCCCCATGTCCTCCAGACCCCAGTAGACCTCCTCGCCGGTGTCGCAGCGGAAGGAGCCGATGCGCACGGTCGCCTCGGAGGCCTTGAAGGTCTCCCAGTCGAAGGGGATCAACTCGCCCGGCAGGGACGTGTGCTGGTAGATGTGTTCGGAGTTGAAGTAGCCGCGCCCGCGAGCGAAACTGCCCCAGCCACCGGCGTCCGGGTCGGTGGTGAGCCCGACGAAGGCCTCGCGGGTACGCCACAGGTCGCGGGAGACCATGTTCGCGGTATTCGTCGACCCGGCGGATATGCCACCCACCCACGGGAAGAACAGGCCCTGCTCCAGCAACACCTGCACCAGGGCGGCCGTGTAGGTGCCGCGCATACCGCCGCCCTCGAAGACTAGGGCCACACCGTCGACGCGCCGAGTGATCGGAGCGGGCTCATGAGCGGGGTCGCCGAAGGGAACGGTACGGGCGGGGGCGAGGATCGTGGTGGTCATGATGGTTCAAGGCTAACGAGCCGCGGGAGCGGCCGGCAGTGATCCAGACCGCATTACCCCTTATTGCCCCCTTACGGATTACGGCCGTGTCGCGTAGCGTTGACTCATGGCACATCCCTTGTTATTAGATTCCCTGACCATGCGGGGACTCACCGCCCGCAATCGCCTATGGCTCCCACCCATGTGCATGTACTCGGTCACCGCCGAGGACGGCTGCCCCGGCAACTGGCATGTGCTGCACTACGGCACCCGCGCCCAGGGCGGATTCGGCACGATCATCGTCGAGGCCAGTGCCGTAACCCCCGAGGGGCGCCTGTCCCCCAACGACCTGGGCCTGTGGGACGACTCCCAGATTAAAGGACATCACTACCTGGTGGAGGCCATCCACATCGGCGGCGCACTGGCCGGCGTGCAACTCGGTCACGGCGGGCGCAAGGCGGGCACGCCGCCGTGGCGCCCCGACGTGGAAGGCTCACGCACGGGCACCCTGCCCGGATGGGAACTGGTGGCGCCCAGCGCCGTGCCCTACCCCGAGCACGCCACGCCGCAGGCGCTGACAACCGCGGAGATCGCGGACACCGTCCAGGCCTTCGCCGACGCCGCCCGCCGCGCCGTCGCAGCCGGTTACGACGTGATCGAGCTGCACGGTGCCCACGGCTACCTGATCCACGAGTTCCTCTCACCGCTGTCCAATATCCGCACCGACGCCTACGGCGGCTCGGACGAGGGACGACGCCGTTTCGTCCTGGAGGTGGCCCGGGCGGTGCGTGAGGCCATCGGAGATGACAAGGTCCTGGACATCCGCCTGTCGGCGACCGATTGGGCCGAGGGCGGAATCACCGGGGAGGACACCGCCGCACTGGCCCGGCAGCTGGTTCAGGCCGGGGTGGATGTGCTGCACGTGTCCACCGGCGGGAATGCACCCACGAAGGTGCCGGCCGGCCCCGGTTACCAGGTGCCCTTTGCCGCCCAGGTCAAGCGGGCCGTGGCGGGGATGACGACGCCTGGCGGTGGACAGCCGCAGGTGGTCACGGTCGGCATCATCGACTCCGGCTTGCAGGCCGAGCAGATCCTGGTGGCCGGCCTGGCCGACGCCGTCGCCACGGGTCGGGCCGCCTTGCGTGACCCGTACCTGCCGGTGCGCTGGACCCACGAGCTGGGCGTCAACGACTGGCAGGCCGCCCATCTGCCGATCCAGTACTGGCGCGGCGCCTGGCGCTGAGTGCCGCCCGGCTCTCAGGCGCCCAGCCAGTAGGCGTGCAGGGCACGGGCGAGGCGGCCGCCGTCGGCGACGGCGCACATCTCCCGCTGGGAGTGCATCGACAGCAGCCCCTGGCCGACGTCGACCGTGGAGATGCCCAGGCGGGTGGCGGTGAGCGGGCCGATCGTGGTGCCGCAGGGGACGGTGTTGTTGGACACGAAGTCCTGGCTGGGCACCGCCGCCGCAGCACAGGCCCGCGCCCAGGCAGCCACCGCCGCGGCGTCGGTGGCGTAGCGCTGCTGGGCGTTGATCTTCAGCAGCGGCCCGCCGCCGAGGACGGGACGCACGGCCGGGTCATGAAGTTGGGGGTGATTCGGGTGGACGGCGTGGCCGGCGTCGGCGGAGACGCACACCGAGCGGGCCAGCAGGGCGGCGTAGGCGTCGTCTCTAATCCCCATGGCGCCGGCGAGGCGGGACAGCACGGTCTCCAGGAACGGTCCCGCGGCACCGGTGCGGGTGCCGCTGCCGACCTCCTCATGGTCGTTGGCGACGAATACGATCGGGTCGCTCATCCCTGCATCCGCGTCGGCGCGCGCCAACTGCTCCAGGGCCACGAGCGCGGCGTGCACCGAGGAGAGGTTGTCCAGGCGGGCGGAGGCGAGGAACTCGCCGTGGCGCCCGAAGCGGGCCGGGGGCTCGGTGGGGTAGGTGAGTATGTCGCTGAAGGCCAGGTCTGCGGGGTCGATGCCGGCCAGTTCGCAGAGGTGACGCTCGGGCGCGTCGGGGCCGGGGTGGACTGATGCGGGAGCGAGCGAGTCGACGCCCGCTGTACCATCGGCCAGAGTCCACAGCGGCAGCAGGTGAGCCTGCCGATCCAGGTGCAGGGATTCGTTCACCGAGCGGTCCAGATGGGGGGCGACCTGGGCGACGCGGGCAATCGGTCCGGTGCGCACCAGGCGGGTGGCGCCATCGCGGGTGACCAGTCGCCCGGCCAGTCCGAGCTCGCGGTCCAGGAAGGAGTTCAGCAGCGGCCCGCCGTAGACCTCGACATTCAGCAGTTGCACGCCTTCACGCACCATGGCGGCGCGAGGTTTGAGCCGCAGCGCGGGCGAGTCCGTGTGGGCGCCGACAATCCGCAACCGCGCATCCGCATTCAGGTGTTCGGGCAGCAGCCAGGCGATGATGGCGCCGTCACGGCGGGTGTAGCCGCGCCGGGGCAGGTCGACATCCCAGACCCCGCGCTCATCTACGGGGGTCAGGCCGACGGTTTCCAGACGGCGTGCAACCTCCGCGGCCGCGTGGTAGCTGGTGGGCGAGGCGGTGAGGAAGTCGATGATGGAGTCGGCGTAGGCGTCGTCGTCGCGCAGGACGAGCGCGGTTTCGGGATCCGGCATGAGCCAAGTATGGGGTAGTCCACCCGCGCCACTGCCGAAAAGTGTCCAAAATCGGCACAAAGGCCGCTCCGTCGCCGCCGGGTACACAGAGAAACGGCTTGATACCAACGATCTGTCAGCCGCAGTTTGGTCTCGCACACGCGTTTGTCCCGATTTTGACAACCATAGGAGCATCACTCTGGCCGCGTACCGAGAACCGCACAACCGCCGCCTGGGCCTTCCGACCTATGGACACATCAGGCCCTGCCCACCTATTCTTGCAAACGTTCCCGGGAACGATTTCATATCGTGCTCCCGGAGACGCTATCCGCTCTTGATCCCAAGGAAGTGAACCAACATGAGCGTTCCAGTACCCAACCTCCGCGGCCTCAACCCCGCCCCAGTCACCCCCTTCACCCCCGACGGCGATATCGACTTCCCCGCCATCAAGCGCCTGGGCTCCTGGCTCGGCACCTTCCCCGAGGTCACCTCCCT
>NZ_JAUMUL010000073.1 GCF_030530635.1 Actinomyces sp. | reverse complement strand
TCCGCCCCTACCTGTAAGCAACAACCCGCTTACACAGAAAACTTGACAGGCTCGGCACCGGCAGTGATACGCACACGCTGGGACAGGGGCGCCTCCAGTTCATACCCGCTCACCTCGGCGTCCTGTGCGGACTCCGCAATGGTGCAAGTAGTACCCACTTCGAAGGACTTGCCACTCTCACGCACAGGGCTGCCGTCGCCCTTGACCACAAGCGTTCCCTCCTGCCCATCAGAACAGGTGTAGGTGAACGTGAACTCCTTGTTCTCAACCCCAGGCGCACCCGAGGCGTTCTTGACCACCGCGAAAGTCGACGGCCCGGCCACCACCACATTGGTCAGCTCGGCACCAATGATCTGCTGATCAGCGATCGTCAAACTGTTGGTGGCCACACCATTGACCACGAACTTACCCTCACCCCAAGTATAACCATCAGGCAGGACAACCGACGGCGTCGCCTCGGTCAGACTCACCACCGTACCAGCCGGGAAAGTAACCGCAGGCTTAGGGCCAACAAAGACGTTCTTACGCCCCATAACCACCTCAAAGGAGGCGGTACCGCCGGTGCCGTCAGTGTTGAGAACGCCCGGCGGCTCCCACTCAGGATAAGTCGCCCGCGTCGCGCCCTCGGGCAGCTGGTAGGAGACATTAACCGTGAAGCTGGACCCCGCAGGAACCTGATCGGAAGCCGGACCGGTCACATACTTGTCCAGCGAGAACGTGCCGTAACCCAACTGCATGTTCACGGTCAGCGAGAAGGAGTCCAGGAACGACTTAGTCGCCTCACGCTCAAAACTGGTGCCGTCAAGAGAGGCATAATTCTCGTAAATGAACCCGGGAACCGCCTTGCCGCTCTCGGTCGTCGCCAAGGAGCCGTACACCACCTGATAGTTGCTCTCAGGGGCGAAGGGACCGCTCAGCACGATCCGAGCAGACTGCCCCGAAGCCGCGTCCCCGCTGTAGGTAACCTTGAGGCTGAACTCACCCAACTCGGTGACCCGGGAGGTTTCGGCTCCGTTGGTCAGAACCACTTCGGCCGTCCTCGGGTTCGGATCCGCCGCGGAGTTGTGCCTGGTCAGCCGCCAGCTGCTCAGGTCTGTAGGGTAGGTCTGCCCAGGCCCCAGGACGTCAGTCAACTCGATCTGGTACACGGTCTGACCGTCAAAGGTCACGTCCACCCCGTTCTTGGCGTACTCCGGCTGAAGCTTGTCGGTGCTGAAGATGATGCTCCAGGTCACCCCCGGGGACTGCTCAGACATGGCGTTGGCCCCTTTCAACAGGGTCTCAGGCCGGTAGTTCGCCGGTCGCACACCGATGCCGCCCTCCCCAGGCAGGTCCACCATGATGGTCTCGGATCCGTTGGCGGTGAAGGGGAGTTCCTCCTGCGTTGTCACCTTGGCCGCGTACACCTGGATCTTGCCGGAACCGGACGGCTGGCTATACCCCTGACCGATCAGCCTGGGCAGTACCTCGTTGAAGGTGCAGGTCATGGTGCTCTGCGCAATTACACAGGAGCCGACCTCCGTCTCCACGCCGTCAACCAGGTGGGTGAAGGCACGCGTCTGAGGCACCCGGAACCTCAGCTCTTCAGGAAGGTCGATCGAGAAGGAGTCGCCGTCCTTGAGATCAGCACTGCCAGCGTCCCAGTCGAAGGTCATGAGCGCAATGGAGTCGATCTCTAGTCGGCCGGCTACCGGGTTCTCGGCGGCGTCGGTCTTGGCCAGCTTCAGGTTGGAGATCCTGATGCCCGCATTCACAGCGGCGTGGGCGGGTGCCGGCACCACGACCGGCACCACCATGTCCAGCACCATGGCCAGCAGCGCCAGACAGGCGCCCACATACGCGAAGCCTCGCCGGGATGACGAGGCATGCACAGAGACGAAGCTCACAAAATATCCCTTCCGATATAAAATTGCTAGCTTTTCGTCAGCAATGAGGTATCTAGCGTATATAAGAGGTGTCGATTGCTGCAACTAGTTGTACCTGCGACACGCCGTCGTATGCATAATTGAGGCTCTTCCGGTTTGAGGGCGTGGTGGTTCCGGACCTGGCCGCGGTGTGGGACTCGTGTTCGGTAGGTGCAGGTTGGCCGAGAACGTCCTCTTCGGCCCCAAACCCCCCACATTCGGTAGGGTTTCGGGCTCATGAGGACTGTTAAACCAGCGCAGGTCGTTCTCGGGCGTACAAGGACCTGTTCGGGCCGGCAGGGTCGTGCTCCGGCGGGCACGGACTCGTCAGGCCAACCCGCCTCGTCGGCGGCCAACCCGCGTCCTCGAACAACCGCCACCAACCCACCCAAACCGACTCATGGTGCTGGTGAGCGTGGTGGCCGGCGTGTTGCGGAGTGAAGGACGCGATCAATCGCACCGGTTCAACCGTGCCGGACCCGGCTGCGCTTGGCTGCCTGCCGCCCCGGTGCCCGGAAGCGGGGCCGTCTGCAACACCGGTTAAGCGTCCGCTGAAGGCCCCCGAGGCATACAGCACAACGTTAAGTGACGTTGTTAACGCCGAACCGGACAAGCGCACACCCCGACCCCTGTCAGGCCTCAGGACATAGACGACAGCTCTACCGCAGCCCACCACACTCCCAAACTCGAAGAGCCGTCATTGACACCAGCGGTGATCCCCGCCATCGGAGCACGAACTGTTCCGGTTCGGGGTACGCCAGCGGGGTCGTTGGGTTGGAGGACCGGTGAAAGTGTTGAGGCATGTCCGGACGCATGGGTTCGCTGCCGGGCCGCAGGCCTGAGGATGCCGCGTTCGACGGTGAACCGGCACCAGTGACACACCCGAGACCGGTAAGCCAGCGTTCCCAGACCGCCGTGTCAGTGCACGGTGAAGCCGTGGGACCGGAAGATCTCACGGGTGGACTCCACCAGCTCGGGCTCAGGCGGGCGGGTATCGCGCAGCTTGTATTCCAGTTTCAGGGCATCCCACTTGTCCGTACCCATCTGATGAAAGGGCAGTACCTCCACCCGGGAGACCACCGACCGCCACCGCTCAACGATACGGGCTACATGCTCGACGTTCTGAGGGTCATCGGTTAGGCCGGGCACGAGTACGAAACGCACCCAGGTCTCGATGCCCTTCTCGGCGAGCCGGTCGCCGAAGGCGATTGTGGGTGCGAGTTCGCGTCCGGTCACCTTCTTATAGATGCCCTCATCGCCACTCTTGACGTCAAGCAGGACCAGGTCAAGGTTGTCCAGCATCTCCTCCGACGCCTGCTGACCGAGATATCCGGAGGTGTCGATGCAGGTATGAACACCCATAGCCTTAGCACCGGCCAGAATCCGCCCGGCGAAGGCCGGCTGCATGAGTACCTCGCCGCCGGATAGCGTGATGCCTCCGCCTGTTGCCTTGAACACGTTACGGTAGCGCCGGATCCGGCGCAGGATCTCATCAACCGCAACCGGCTCGCCATCCCGCATCAGGAAGGTATCAGGGTTGTGGCAGTACAGGCAGCGCAGCGGACAGCCGTTAAGGAAGACCGTCATCCGGGTACCCGGACCATCAACGGCCGTGACTAGCTCCCAGGAGTGAATCGAACCCAGCGTGCCTTCCCGCATGCGGGCCAGACGCTCGGACCGTTGGAGGTCGGTCAGCTCCTCGAGTGCGCCGATACCGGCCCCGCGCAGACGTGCGGCCGGGGCCAGAAAGTCCTGGTCCCGGCCGCCGGTCTGCTCCGGGGTGATGGTCTCAGTCATCTGAGTCCCTCACCCTTTGCGGCTCAGGCGCCGGCGTGGAAGGTGCGGTCGAGCACATCCAGCTGCTGTTCACGCGTCAGCTTGACGAAGTTGACGGCGTAACCGGAGACGCGGACCGTCAGGTTCGGGTAGTTCTCCGGGTGCTCCATGGCGTCCTCCAGCGTGCTGCGGTCCAGCACGTTGATGTTGGCGTGGTAGAGGCCCTTGACGCCTCCGTTGTCCTCGCGCTGAGCCTTCATGGACTCCAGGCGCTCCTCGTATGTGGCCATAGCTGGCCCCTTTCTGGTGATGTGAGTGTGTACTTGATGCGAATGGTCCGGTGGCCCGCACTCCAGGGTGACGGGATCAGACCTCGGCGCAATCGTCGGGGACGAAGCCTGCGTCGAGAATGCCCACGAGGTTGGACACCCGCTCATCGAGCGTGCGACCGAGCCCCTGCGGTGTGATGGTGTTGGTAAGGGAGATGCCGTCAAGCGCGTCGTTGTAGTCGAGCTTGCCGACGCTGAGCATGGAGGCGACCATGCCGTGCGTGTCCATACCATTCTCCGGGTTGGCGCCTGGAGAGAAGGGGGTGCCCTTCCGGTGACCGGACGGGAAGGAGCCGGTGGCCTTGCCGTAGACGACGTTGGAGGTGATCGTCAGCACCGACTGCGTCGGGATGGCATCCCGGTAGAACGGCTGCTCCTTGATCTTCGACATGATGGTGTGCACCACAGTGGCCGCGATGTCGTCCGCGCGATCATCATCATTGCCGTAGATCGGGAACTCGCCCTCGGTGACGTAGTCGACCACCAACCCGGTCTCGTCGCGCACCGGGGTGACCTTGGCATACTTGATGGCGCTCAGGGAGTCCGCAACAATCGACAGCCCGGCAATCCCACAGCCCATGGTGCGCACGATTTCCGAGTCGTGCAGGGCCATCTCGATGGACTCATACGCGTAGCGATCGTGGCAGTAGTGAATGATGTTCAGCGCCTCAACGTAGGTTCCGACCACCCAGTCGAGCATCTTCTCGTACTTGTCCCAGACCTCGTCGAAGTCCAGCGGGGCATCGCCCTCAATACCAGGCAGACCAGTGACGATCTGCTTGCCGGTCATCTCGTCACGGCCACCGTTGATGGCATACAGGAGTGCCTTGGCGGCGTTAACGCGGGCGCCGAAGAACTGCATCTGCTTACCCACCCGCATCGGGGACACGCAGCAGGCAATGGCGGCGTCGTCACCCCAGTGCTCGCGGATCTGGTCGTCCGCCTCGTACTGGATGGAGGAGGTCGTGATGGAGATCAGGGCGCAGAAGTCTTTGTAGCCCTGCGGCAACTCCTCACTCCAGAAGATGGTGATATTCGGTTCGGGTGCAGGGCCGAGGTTGCGCAGGGTCTGCAGCAGGCGGAAGGACGTCTTGGTCACCAGAGTACGACCGTCCTCACCGAAGCCGGCGTCGGACCAGGTAGCCCAGTAGGGGTCGCCGGAGAAGATCTGGTCGTAGTCGGTGGTGCGCAGGAAGCGCGTGATCCGCAGCTTCATGACGATGTTGTCAATCAGCTCCTGGGCGCGGGACTCGTCGATCACGCCGGCCTTCAGATCACGCTCGAAATAGATGTCGAGGAAGGCCGACAGGCGGCCGATACTCATCGCGGCGCCATCCTGGGACTTCACGGAGGCCAGGTAGGCGAAATAGGTCCACTGAACGGCCTCGTGCGCATTCGCGGCCGGGCCGGAGATGTTGAAGCCATAGGAGGCCGCCATGTTCTTGAGCTTCTTCAGGGCCTTGATCTGCTCCGAATGCTCCTCCCGGTAGCGTGCCCAGTGCTCAGAGAAGGGCTTGTTCGCCACGGCGTCCTTGGCCTGCTGCTTGAGCTCGATCAGGCGGTCTACGCCATACAGGGCCACACGGCGATAGTCGCCGATGATCCGACCGCGTCCATAGGCGTCGGGCAGACCGGTGATGATGTGAGAGCTGCGGGCTGCGCGGATACGCGGGGTGTAGATGTCGAAGACCGCATCGTTGTGGGTCTTGCGGTACCTGGTGAAGATCTTCTTGACCTCAGGGTCGACTTCCTTGCCGGCCTCCTTGATCGCCTGCTCGACCATGCGCCAGCCGCCGTTGGGCATCATGGCGCGCTTGAGCGGGGAGTCTGTCTGCAGACCGACGATGACGTCGTCGTCCTGGCTGATGTAGCCGGCAGGAAATGCGTCGATGTCCGACGGGATGTGGGTGTCGACGTCGAGGATGCGCACCTTGCGCTCCTCCGACAGGTAGTTCTTCTCCAGGGTGTCCCACAGGCGCAGGGTCTTGTCGGTGGCGCCGGCGAGGAACGATGCATCGCCTGTGTAGGGCGTGTAGTTGCGCTGGATGAAGTCGCGGACGTCGACATCCTCGGTCCATGGGCCCTTGACGAAGCCCTCCCAAGCGTCGCGGCCGGCGGTCTCCTCCGCAGTAGCGGATGCTGTGACCTCGGTAGTCATCCGTGCCCTCCTATAGGGTGAGTGGCCGTAGCCACCCGGTGGTTGGCGCCCTTGTGAGGCGTGGCGGTACATCGTTGCGCCGTCGATCCAAGACTAGGCCAGACGTCCCGCTTTGTGTCATGCCGATTCGAAACCTGCCGGTGGGATCACTCACAGGCATTCGCGAGCCCACCCCATCCCAGGACTTAAGCCCCAGACCAACCGCTCTCGCACGGCCTGTAACGCGACGCTCGAACGCCACCCTTTAGCCGCACAATGGCGCCGAATCCGACCCGACGCGACAAGCGCGAATGACTGCCGCCACACTCGGTCGACATTCCCTTAGGTCACCATGGTCGGCCACCCGCGATCCGCGTCGTCCCCACTGCACCCGCCGGTCCTCCGACAGCCCCGGTCCCGCCCTGAGTCTGGGACTGGCGTCCTAAATCAGCGCTGCATGATGCGGGCCGCGTCTACGGGCGGTACCCGCATGGGCCTCCACGTCGCGTTCTGCTCCACTCCACCCCGCCCCGGCAAGGCACGGCACGGCACAGGATCGTTCTCGTTCCCGGTTTCAGACCGCACCCGCAAGGCGGCGAGCCGTCTCGCAGATGCCCGTGCAGTCCATGCCGAACTCGGTCAGCAACTCGGTGCGTGATGCGGTGGGCAGGAACCGGCGCGGTACGCCCAGACGCGCCACCGGCACGGCTGCGCCGCCCCTCTCGGCGAACACCGCGTCCTCAACCGCATCACGCAGCTGCGAGCCGATCCCGCCCTCCCTGAGCCCGTCCTCTACTACCAGCACGGAGTCGGCGTCACGAGCCATTCTTACCAGGGCCGCAGGCACCGGAACGGGCCAGCGCGGGCAGACCACCCGCACCGCGGCCCCATCCTGGGTCAGGCGACGACCCGCATCGAGCGCCGCACGGGCCATGGCGCCCACACCGACGAGGAGTTGGAACCTCCCGGCACCGGCGGCGGGTTCGAGCAGCACATCGACCGCGCCGAACGGGCCATCCTCCTCCCCCACTGTCCGCACGGCGCCAAGCGCCTCCGGAACGGAGCCCTTGGGGTAGCGGACCACGGTAGGGGCGTCGTCGACCCCGACCGCAGTCCTCAACGCCTCACGCAGCGTGGCCTCGTCACGCGGCGCCGCCAAGTGCAGCCCGGGCACGTGCGCCAACAGCGCCATGTCCCACATGCCGTTGTGACTGGCTCCGTCCGTTCCAGTGATGCCCGCACGATCCAGCAGGATCGTCACACCGGCCCGGTGTAGGCCGACATCCATGAGCACCTGGTCGAAGGCGCGATTGAGGAAGGTCGCGTACAGGGCGACCACCGGATGCATGCCGGCGAAGGCCATCCCGGCCGCACTGGTGAGGGCGTGCTGCTCCGCTATGCCGACGTCGAAGACCCGTTCCGGCAGCGCGTCTGCCAGCGGCTGCAGGCCGACCGGCTGCTGCATGGCGGCGGTGATGCCCACGATCCGCTCATCGGCGCGAGCCAGGTCCAACAGCTCCTGTGCGACGACGGCGGTCCAGCCGAACCGGGAGGGCACCACCGGCAGGCCCGTCTCCGGGTGAATGCGGCCGACCGCGTGGAAGCGGTCCGCGGCGTCCTCCTCGGCGGGGGTATAGCCGCGCCCCTTCTCGGTTATGACGTGGACGATCACCGGCTCGGCGTACTCCCGGGCGCGGGTGAGGGCGAACTCCAGGGCCTTCTCATCATGACCGTCCACGGGGCCGGTGTACTTGATACCCAGGTCCTCGAAGAACGCGGACGGCACCAGAATGTCTTTCAAGCCGCGTTTCAGGCCGTGTAGGGCCTCAAAGGCGGCCCGCCCGGGAGCGCCCTGGGACAGCAAGGTGTGCTTGATGCCGGACAGCATGCGCTCATAGCCCGGGTTGGTGCGCAACGCGTCCAGGTGGTGCGCCAGCCCGCCGATGGTGGGCGCGTAGGAGCGGCCATTGTCGTTGACAACAATAACCAGGTGCTTGTCAGCCGAGTCCGCGATGTTGTTCAGCGCCTCCCAGGCCATGCCGCCGGTCAGGGCGCCGTCGCCGATAACGGCGACGATATGCCGTTTGTCTCGCCCCTGGAGACGGTTGGCACGGGCTATGCCGTCCGCCCAGGACAAAGCGGTGGAGGCGTGGGAATTCTCGACGACGTCATGAATGGACTCCTGCCGGGACGGGTAACCGGACACGCCGCCGCGTTCACGCAATCGACTGAAGTCACGCCGACCGGTCAACAGCTTGTGCACATAGGCCTGATGTCCAGTGTCGAAAACGATGGTGTCGCGCGGAGATCGAAAGGTACGGTGCAGGGCCAGAGTGAGCTCAACCACTCCGAGATTGGGGCCCAGATGCCCGCCGGTGCGTGCCACTGTGGCCACCAGATAGCGGCGGATCTCAGCGGCCAGGGCCTCGACCTCATCGCTGGTTAGGCGCCTCAGGTCGGCGGGGCGGCGGATACGTGACAGCAGGGGGACGGCCGGTAGAGGCGTGTGCCGATCCCCAGGGGCTCCAGCCGAGTCCGTCCCAACCCCCTGCGGATGGGCGTTAGCCGCGCCAACCATGACAGTGTCTTCGCTCATCGGCGCGGCTCCTCCTAATGCTGGCATTCCAATGCTGGCACTGCTACCGCGGCACGCAGGGGTGCGCACACAACGGCATCTCAGCATAGGCGTATTCGTCCGCCCGTGGCGTCACGACCCGCATGCCACGACCGTGGACTAACGCTCGCGGCCCCGTGACCACGTAGGGTTGACACCGGACCGCGTGGACCCGCCCGGCGGGTGGTCCGCGCCTACCGCACCGCCTTCAGGAGGAACGATGAGCACCACTGCGCCGTACGGGACCTGGCCCTCGCCGATCACCCCCGGCACCATCACCACCCGTACCCTGACCCTGTCCCAGGTGCGTGTGGACGGCGGAGACACCTACTGGGTGGAGCAGCGCGCCTCCCAGGCGGGCCGCCAGGTTCTGCTGCGCCGCGACGGCGACGGGCAGATCGGTGAAGTACTGCCGCTGACGCCCGCCGATGAGTTGGTGGACGCCCGCACGCGGGTGCACGAGTACGGCGGGAGGGCCTATGCCGTCGATTCCGGCATCATCGTCGTGTCGCACGCCGGGGACGGGCGCCTGTACCGTTACGACGTCGCGCACCGGCTGCGCGGCCTGGTTCCGCTGACGATCTATGGGGATGTCCGCCACGGGGACCTGGAGATCGACACCGCACGCGGCCTGGTCTACGCGGTCCGGGAGGACCACCGCGGCGACGGCGAGCCGGTCAACACCCTGGTGGCGATCCCATTGGACGGTTCCGGGGCTCGTGACGACGCCGCTGTAACGACCATCGTCTCGGGCACCGACTTCGTGGTCTCCCCCACCCTGTCCCCCGACGGAGAACACCTGGCCTGGGTCACCTGGAATCACCCGGACATGCCATGGGACAACGCCCGACTGCACGTGGGCGACCTGCGTCCCGACGGCACCATCGGCACTCAGACCGTGGTCGATGGCGGCACGGGCTACTCGGTATCCGAACCCAGATGGACCGAGGAGTGCGAGCTCGTCCACGTGTCCAATGCCTCCGGATTCTGGAACCTGTACCGCACCGAGGGATTCCCCCGCCGCGGCACCAACCGGGAGGGCTGGACCGACTCTCTGCGCACGCGCCCGCTGCACCCGGTCGACGCGACTTTCACCTCCCCCGCCTGGATCCTGGGTCCGCATCACTTCGATGTCCTCGACAGCGAGCACTTGATCGCCTCCTGGGCCCGCGAGGGAGTGTGGCACCTGGGCACGGTCAAGCTGTCCAACGGCGAGCTGGAGGAGTGGAACGTCGGCTGGCAGCCCCTGGGCAATGTGGCCTCCTCCGCCGGACGTGTGGTGATGTTGGCCGGCAGTGAGACGGAGCTGCCCAGTATCGTGGAGGTACGCGCCGGCGGCGTGGAGATTCTGCGCGGGGCAGGGGAATTCTCCGCTCATGACGCCGGTATCTCTTTCGCCACACCCATTTCCTGGCCCACCACCGACGGCGCCACGGCACACGGCTTCTTCTATCCGCCGGCCTCGACCGCCTACGTCGGCCCCGAGGATGAACTTCCACCCCTGATTGTGGGCGTGCACGGCGGCCCCACGGCCATGGACCGCGCCGGTTACGATCTGCGCATCCAGTTCTGGACCAACCGTGGTTTCGCCTACCTGGCCGTCAATTACCGCGGTTCGACCGGCTACGGCTCGGACTACCGGCGTCTGCTCAACGGCAAGTGGGGCGTGTACGACGTCGACGACGTCGTTTCCGGCGCCCGGTTCCTGGCCGACTCCGGCAAAGTCGATCCGGCCCGCATTGCAGTGCGCGGCGCATCCGCGGGCGGGTTCACCGCGCTGGCGGCCCTGACCCGCTCCGAGGTGTTCAGCGCCGGCGCCTCCCTGTACGGCGTCGCCGACCTCGCCCTGCTGGTCCGCACCACGCACAAGTTCGAGTCCCACTACATTCAGAGCCTCGTGGGCGCTGACGATCCGGATGACCCGGTGTACGCCGAGCGCTCACCGATCAGCCAGATCGACAACATCCACGCCCCGCTGCTGCTCCTGCAGGGCAGCGCCGACCCGATCATTCCTGCCGCCCAGGCAACGACCATGTACGAGGCGGTCAAGGCGAAGGGTCTGCCGGTGGCGCTGGAGGTCTTCCAGGGTGAGGGACACGGCTTCAGCCTGGCCGCCAACGTGCACCGGGCTTATCAGAACGAGTTGAGTTTCTACGCCCAGGTCTGGGGCCTGGACTCCCCGGCGAACGAGAGGGGCGCCCTCAAGGTGGACAATCTCGACCGGTGATGGCGGGTCCACCGCGACCGCATGCCCCTCGGCGATCACTTGCGGTCGCGGTGGACGGTTCCCTGGATGGTGTCGGAGATGTCGGTGATGCGCTCGGCATTGGTCACGATGCGACGCGGATCGGACAGCCAAAGCTGAATGGCGCCGATTATCGGCAGCAGCACGGGCAGATACCACAGTGCCCTGCCCCACCCCGACCAGGTAGTACCGGACAGGTCGGCCGCATTGACGGCGACCAGTCCGACAAGCTCCAGAGCCAAGCACGCCCAGCCGACCCGGCGCATGCGCCGGCCGTTGTGCGCCACGGCGACGGAGAGCAGCAGGTAGCCCAGGCCGCACACCGCACTGAGCGCCGCTCCCAAACGGGCCCCCGTACCCGAGCGGGCCAGATCGACGAACGCGGGGGCCAGGATCGCCAGACCGAAGATCGCGAAGACCCCCACTAGCGCACGTCCCCACCCATGCGCGGGACGACGCGTGTCGTTGAGGGGCCGCGGTTTTGAAGACTCATCCATGCGGTAGCTGACCTCGTGCTGCGCGTAACTCATAGCTTGTTCGTGGAGGGCGTGAGCCCGGGTCGGGTCCACGCCGTCCGGCGGGATGGCCGGCCCTGTGACGCTACCATTCCCGCATGACTGAGATTACGACATCGGGCCTGCCCGCTGCCGAAGTGGGCGGCGACGTCCTGGTGCTGGCCGCGCGCGCCACCGACGACGGACCCGTACTGTTCACCGAGACGGGCGGAATCGGCGTCCTGCCGGAGTTGGGCTCACTGACGGGATTGCTTCCCGCTCTCGGCTTCAAGGCCGCTCTTGATGCCGTGGTGCGGGTTCCCGTGGCTGCGCTGGGGCGACAGGCGCAGGCGGGACTCGCCCCGGTAGTGCTGGTGGTAGGTACCGGTGACGCCCACGACGCGGCCGCCCTGCGCCGGGCGGCCGGACGTGCCGCCCGCGAATTGACGGGCACTGACCATGCCGTCTTCGCTCTGCCTGCCGACACCCCGGAGCGCCTCGCGGCGGTGGCCGAGGGTGCGTTACAGGGCGCGTATGCGTGGTCGCGACGGCTGCCCGCGGCGCCCCCTCCCCTGGCCCGGATCACGGTGTTGTCCCCGCTGGCCCCGGTGCCCCGCGGTCTGCTGCGCCGCAACCCGGTCGATGCGGCCGCGCCGGTGCTTACACGCGCCCGCATTCTGGCCGAGGCCGTGGCCACCGCCCGCGATCTGGTCAATGATCCGCCGGCGGCGCTCACGCCCGCCGCCTTCGCCGATTATGCGCGCCGCACCGCCGAGGCGGCCGGGCACGGCAGGAAGGACGGACGCATCGACGTCGAGGTGTACGACGACAAGCGCTTGGCTGCCGACGGGTTCGGCGGTATAGCGGCCGTGGGCCGGGGATCGGATCACCCGCCCCGCCTGGTTCGGGTCGTTTGGACACCCCGAAGCACCAAGTCCAGCCGGGCTAAGACGGAGCATGTGGCCCTGGTCGGCAAGGGCATCACCTTCGACTCCGGCGGCCTTTCGCTCAAGCCCCCGGCCTCAATGCCGACCATGAAGTCCGATATGGCAGGCGCGGCGGCCGTGCTGGCGGCGACCCTGGCCGCTGCCGGCCTGGGCCTGCCGCTGAGGATTACCGCCTGGTTGGCCCTGGCCGAGAACCTCCCCGATGGACGGGCGCAGCGGCCCGGTGATGTGCTCACCACCTTTGATGGCACGACCGTGGAGGTGACCAACACCGACGCCGAGGGCCGGCTGGTGATGGCCGACGCGTTGGCGGCCGCCGTGGCGGAGGAGCCCGACGCCGTACTGGACGTCGCCACCCTGACCGGCGCCCAGATAGTCGCCCTGGGTGACCGGGTGGCCGCGGTGATGGGCAGCGAGCGGATACGGCAGGCGGTCGTGGCCGCGGCCGGGCGTGCCGGTGAGGACTTCTGGCCCATGCCGTTGCCGGCGTATTTGCGGGCCGATCTGAACTCCCCATTCGCCGACCTGCGCAACGCCGCCGTCGGCAACCGGGCCGGAGGCATGCTCGTGGCCGGGCTGTTCCTGCGCGAGTTCGTGGGCGATACCCCCTGGGCGCATTTGGACATAGCCGGTCCGGCTTACAACGAGAAGGCCGCTTGGGGTATGACTCCCCAGGGCGGCACCGGTTTCTGCGTGGCCACGCTACTGACATTCCTCGAAGACCGGGCCGCCACAGCCTTGGACCCTACTGAATAGTCGAACACGCCCCCGGACGGTGGGAATCTTCGGGGCACATGCCGTAGGCTGTCTAGGACTCTGGTCCCCGCTCACGGATCCGTACCCGCCTGCGGGTGATGATGCTCGCCGACGGACATGCCGACTGCGCGGGCCGCGCCACCGAGAAGGAGCACTCATAATGACCGATGCCAATGCAGTAGGCGGGACGCCGGCCCCCGACCACGCACAGGACTACGACATGGTCGTCCTCGGCGGCGGCTCAGGCGGTTACGCCGCAGCGCTGCGCGGCGCTCAGCTGGGGCTGAGCGTGGCACTGATCGAGGCCGACAAGGTGGGCGGCACCTGCCTGCACCGCGGCTGCGTCCCCACCAAGGCGATTCTGCACTCCGCCGAAACCGCCGACACGATCCGCGAGGCCGCTGCCGTCGGGGTGCGGGCGGCCTTCGACGGCATCGACATGCCCGCCGTCCAGGAGTACAAGAACGGCATCGTGACCCGCATGTACAAGGGCCTGCAGGGGCTGGTCTCCGCCCGTGGCATCGACCTGGTCACCGGCTGGGGCACTCTTGTGGCGGCGGACACGATCGAGGTCGCAGGGCGACACTACCGGGGCCGGAACGTGGTTCTCGCCTCCGGCTCCCACCCCAAGACCATCGGCCAGGAGATCTCGGGCCCGGTGATGACCAGCGATCAGGCCCTGGAACTCGATCATGTTCCCGCCTCCGCGGTGATCCTGGGCGGAGGGGTGATCGGCGTCGAGTTCGCCTCCGCCTGGGCCTCCATGGGCGCACGGGTAACGATCATTGAGGCACTGCCGCATCTGGTGCCCAATGAGGACGAGGCCATCTCCAAGCAGCTCGAACGGGCCTTCCGCAAGCGCCGGATCGATTTCCGTATCGGCACTCGCTTCGAGTCGGTGGATCGCACCGACTCCGGGGTGCGGGTACATACGGCCGACGGGGCCGCCGTTGAGGCGGAACTCCTGCTAATCGCCGTCGGCCGCGGTCCGACTACGGCGAACCTCGGCTACGAGGAGGTGGGGGTCGCCATGGACCGCGGCTTCGTGCTCACCGACGCCTACGGGCGCACGAATGTGCCAGGAGTCTGGGCGGTCGGCGATATCGTGCCCGGCGTCCAACTGGCCCATCGGGGCTTTGCGCAGGGGATCGCCGTCGCCGAGCGGATCGCGGGCCTGAGTCCCGATCCGGTCGATGATGTCAAGGTGCCCAAAGTGACCTTCTGCGAGCCCGAGATCGCCTCGGTGGGCCTATCCGAGGCACGCGCCGTCGAGCTCCACGGCGCGGAGAACATCGTCACCAGTCAGTTCAACGTCGCCGGTAATGCCAAGTCCCAAATTCTGGGTACGCAGGGCTTCGTCAAACTGGTCTCACTCAAGGACGGCCCGATCCTCGGGTTCCACGCCATTGGCACTCGCATGGGCGAGCAGATCGGCGAGGGCCAGCTGATCGTGTCCTGGGAGGCGGACGCCGACGACGTCGCCGCCCTCGTGCACGCCCACCCAACCCAGAACGAGACCATCGGCGAGGCCGCCATGGCTCTGGCCGGCAAGCCACTGCACAACCACGCCTGACCGGCTCTCGACTCCGGTCGACCACCGCAATGTTCAACCACCTCCACCACTGAGAAGAGACGGAGATTAGATCATGTCCGAGTCCGTGAAGATGCCCGCATTGGGCGAGTCGGTCACCGAGGGGACCGTCTCGTCCTGGCTCAAGTCCGTAGGCGACACCGTTGAGGTCGGTGAGCCGCTGCTGGAGGTGGCCACCGACAAGGTCGACACCGAGGTCCCCTCGCCAGTGGCGGGCACCCTCCTGGAGATTCGGGTCGCTGAGGACGAGACCGTCGAGGTCGGCACCGTCCTAGCGATTGTCGGCGAGGCGGCCGAGGTGGGTGATTCGCCGGTCACCCCGCAGGCGTCGGCCCCCGCCAAGCCCGCCGAGCCTGCTCCCGCTGAGTCCGCGCCCATCGAGTCCCCCGAACCGGCTCAAGCCGAGCCCGGGCCAGCTGCCCCGTCGGCGCCCGCCGCCGCGCCGCCGTCGTCGGCCTATGTCACTCCTATCGTGCGCAAACTCGCACGCGAGCGGGGCGTGGACCTGGCGACAGTGACCGGCACCGGCGTCGGTGGGCGTATCCGCAAGCAGGATGTGGAGGCTGCCGCCGCGGCACAGGCGACTGTGACCGCACCCGCGCCGGTCGTCACGGACTCACCGGTCCCACCGACACCCGCCGCCCCGGCCCCACAAGTCGCGCCCGCCCCCGCCAGCGAGGCGGCTCCGGCGCAGGCCGGGCTGCGCGGACGCACCGAGAAGATGTCGCGCCTGCGCCGACTGATCAGCGAACGCATGCTGACATCGCTGCAGACCTCTGCCCAGCTGACCACCGTCGTGGAGGTCGATGTCACTCGCGTGGCGGCGTTGCGCGCTCGTGCCAAGGACGAGTTCCTGGCGCGCAACGGCACCAAGCTCACCTACCTGCCCTTCTTCGTGGCGGCCGCGACGGAGGCACTGAAGGCGCATCCGAAGATCAATGCCACCATTGCCGAGGATCAGGTGACCTACCACGACGTTGAGCACATCGGCATCGCCGTGGACACTCCCCGTGGCTTGTTCGTGCCGGTGGTCAAGAACGCCGGCGACTTGAACATTCCCGGCCTGGCCAAGCGCATCAACGACCTGGCCGCACGCACCCGAGACAACCGGGTCGAGGCCGGCGAGTTGTCCGGTGCCACCTTCACGATCACCAACACCGGCTCCGGCGGCGCGCTGTTCGACACCCCGATCATCAACCAGCCGGAGGTCGCCATCCTGGGGTTGGGGGCAATCACCCGACAGCCGCGTGTGGTCAAGGATGCCGACGGCAATGAGGTTATCGCCGTGCGTTCGGTGTGCTACCTGTCACTGTCTTATGATCACCGCCTGGTCGATGGTGCCGACGCGTCCCGTTACCTGATGACCGTCAAGAAGCGTCTGGAGGACGGTGACTTCTCTGGAGAGCTGGGGCTCTGATCCGGCCGTCGTCTAACGGCGGAGGACATTGTCGTGCCGAGGCTCATGGGGCCCGCACCTTTGCGTGCGGGCCCCATTGCCATTCGTAGGCGCCGACCACGAGGCTGCTGTTCCTTGCAGAGGGCGGTTAACGGGCTGTTCCGGTTTGAGGGTGTGGTGGCTTCCGGCCGGGGCTGCGGTGTGTGGG
>NZ_JAUMUL010000072.1 GCF_030530635.1 Actinomyces sp. | reverse complement strand
GTGTTCCACGCCGGGCACAGGTCCTGGCAGCGGCCGCACTCGGTGCAGGTGGAGAAGTCCAGCAGGCCCTTCCAGGTGAAGTCCTCAATGCGCTCCACCCCGAGCTTGACCTCGGTGCCCGCCTCCTCCGCGGCCTCCATGGCGGCGTCGAGATCGTCCAGGGTGTCGGCGGTCAGCGGCCGGCCGTCGGGCAGCAGCAGCGGCTGGGCGGGGCCGAGCGCCTCGGTGCCGTCGGTGTTGCGGCGTGCGTAGAGGTTCACGAAGGCCAGGAAGCGGTGCCAGGCCACGCCCATCGACGGCTGCAGGCCGACCACCACGAACCACCACATGGAGATGACGATCTTGGCGGTTGCCACCACCGTGATCGCGGCCGCCAGGGCGTCTGCGCTCAGTGGTGCCAGTAGTGGGCCGGTCCAGGCGGTCAGCGGGAAGTGCGTCCAGTGGGCGAGGGCGGCGTCGGCCGGGTTGGAGGACAGTGCCAGCTGGGCGTGCTCCAGCATCCGCAGCACCAGCACACAGACCACCACGCCGGTCACGATCGCCTCCACGAAGTGCGCCTGCCCCCGGCTGGAGCCGGCGAAGCGGGAGGTGCGGGTGCGGGCGCCGCCGGCGGAATCGGTGTTGAAGGGGGGCGCGGCGGCGCGGCGGCGGGTCAGGCGGCGGCGCACCGCGATCAGGTGGACGATGCCCGCCAGGCTCAGCCAGGCGATGCCTTCCACCACCCACGCCCACCAGGCCTGGTGTCCCAGCCACGGCAACTCCCAGTGCGGGCCGGCCAGCACCTGGCCGTAGCCGGTGACCAGGGTCAGGAACAGCAGGGGGAAGCTGACCATTACCAGCCAGTGCGCGGCCCGGATCCAGGGTCGGCCCTTGAATGCGGTGTGGCCGACGACCTCGCCGAGCATGCGCACCAGGCGGCGGCCGACGGGGCGCAGTCGCTCGCGGGGGACGGGGCGGCCCACCCCCATACGGTTGCCGATGGTCACGCAGGCGCGGCCGAACACGAAGACGCCGACCACCGTCGCAACTGCAACGATGACGGTGCATGCGAGGCGGACGCCCATCAGCCAATTCATGGTGTCAGCCTACGCAAGCGTATGAGCATGGGTGCGCAGGCGTCACGAAGGGGCGGTTGGGATGCGGGTGGGAAGGGGTGTCGGGGTGCGGTGGAGGGGGCGGGCCACTGCGCCGGGCGGCTTAGCTCTACCAGTGCTTGCTGGCCACGGTCAGCCGGGGGGTGGAACGCTCCCGTATGCCCCGCTGACGGACGCGGAGCAGACCACCGGCCTGCTTGCACCCAGACTCGTTCCGGTGTGTTACAAGAAGGCTGGCCCGGGCGAGCTGGTCCGCATGGACCTCAAGAAGCTCGGTCGTATCCCCGACGGCGGGGACCGGAGCGCCTACAGGCGGGGCACGGGTTATGGCCCGGCGATCGCCTGGAGCGCCGTGAGGTGGGCCTGCCAGCGTGTGCGGCCCTCCTGGGTCAGGGACATCCAGGTGCGGGGCCGCTTGCCCACGTACCCCTTACGGATGGCGACGATTCCCAGTTCCTCCAGCTGAGAGGCCTGACGGCTGAGTACCGAGTCGCTGACTTGGAGGGTGTCGCGCAGCGTGGGGAAGTCGACCTGCTCCACATTGGCCAGGGCGGCTACCAGGGAGAAGCGCACGGGGTGCATGAGCGCGTCGACGAGTTGGTGACGTGGGTGCCGGGGGGTGTCCCCGGCGGCGGGGACTGTGGAGTCTGTGGCCGAGCCGGTCATCGGACCTCCCGCACTGCACCCCACACGGTCACGGTGATTTGTGCCAGGACCGCGAGTATGGTGAACCACAGCTCGCCGTTCCAAATGACGGTGCTGCCGAAGAGTGTCACTGCCCAGACGGCGACCCAGGAGCGTATGGAGACGGCCCACCGGCGGGTGAAACCTAGGCTGGTGGCGCGCGCGGTCATGATCATGGCGGCGATGAGGATGGCCAGCCAGATCAGGAAGACGACCAGGGGGAGCAGGAACAGCCTCTCGTCGGTGAGGCTGATCAGGTAGATGGCGACGGTCAGCATGGAGCAGAGCGAGCCGAGGCCGACGAGGAAGAACGCGTAGGGGGTTCCGGCTCCTGAGACTGCAGCGGCGCCCAGGTGATCGGCCTGGCGCAGTAGGTCGCGCGCCTGCTGGGGGTTCACGCTCAGGAATTCTGAGGGACGAGAGTCCGAGGACTCCAGGCCCGTCTGCTGGGGGTCGGTGGACGGGAGGTCATTGTCAGGCACGGGAGTGCTCCTTCGTGGTGGAGGCGGGTGTTGCTGCTCGGGCGGTGACCCAGGGGGCCGTCGCACAGGAGATCGTGGCGAGGAGTCCTATGACGCCGGTGCTGACCATGTCCTCAGAGCCGCGGACGACGCCTGCGGCAAGGATGGCCAGCAGCGCGAGGATGACAGTGGCCAGGCCTGCCAGTGCAGCAGGACGGTGGCGGGTGGTGTGAGATGGGCGAGAAGGCGGTGTCAACGGGATGTGGGCACCGCCTGTGCTGCTGGGGGTGTCCGGGTCGCTGCTCGCGGTGCGGTCAGGTGTGAGGTTCGGTCTGGAGTGCATGCCGCAACAGTAGCAAGTACTTTCCGGATCGACAAGTATTTACCGTATCGATGAAACATTGTATTTACGTAAAATTCTTGAGAGTGCCGAGAGTCTCCTCCGTGTGTGCTGGGAGGGCGGAACTGAGCCCAAGAGGCAGGCGCCTCAAGGCCGAAGGGGCAAGGTGACGGCCTGGCGGGTGAGGCGAGTTCCGGCCTGGATTCCAGCACTGACGCCGCACCGGCCCTGCCCGAACCCGGGCAGGTGGTGCAGGTGCGGGGCGCGACCTGGGCTGTCACCGACGTGCGCGAGCAGGGCCTGCCCCACAGCCCCGCCGACGATTCACGCACCGACCTGGAGCACCTGGTCTCACTGCAATCGTTGGCCGAGGATCGCATGGGTGAGGAGCTGACCGTCATCTGGGAGCTGGAGGTCGGCAACTCGATCATTCCGGACCGCGGCCTGCCGGAGACGATCTCCGCCGACTCCTTCGATGCCCCGGACACCCTGGGCGCCTTCGTCGACGCCGTGCGCTGGGGCGCGGTCACCTCCGCCGACGCCAAGGCCTACCAGGCGCCCTTCCGCTCGGGCGCCACCCTGGAGCCCTACCAGCTCGAGCCCCTGCGCCGCGCCCTGGAGGCCCCGCGCACCAACCTCCTGCTGGCCGACGACGTCGGCCTGGGCAAGACCATCGAGGCCGGCCTGGTCATCGAGGAGCTGCTGCTGCGGCACCGGGCCCGCTCGGTGATCATTGTGTGCCCGCCGAGCCTGGCCCTGAAGTGGCGCGATGAGATGCGTGAGAAGTTCGGCCTGGAGTTCGTGATCGTCGACTCCGCCCGGATTGCCGCCGACCGCCGCACCTACGGCCTGGCCGCGAACCCGCTGCGCCTGTATCCGCGGGTGATCGTGTCCATGGCCTGGCTGCCGGGCGTGCGCGCCCAGCGGCTGCTGCGCGAGGTACTGGATGACGCCGGCCGCCCGGGCAGCGCCCGCAACTACGCCTTCGACGTGCTGGTGGTGGATGAGGCCCACCACGTGGCCCCGGCGGCGCCCTCGGCCGTTGGCGGCGGCCGCGGTTACGCGGTGGATTCCCAGCGCACCCGGGCGCTGCGCCGCCTGGCCGAGAAGTGCGAGCACCGCCTGTTCCTGTCCGCCACGCCGCACAACGGTTACACCGAGTCCTTCACCGCCCTGCTGGAGATGATCGACCCGCGCCGCTTCGCCCGCGGCGCCGAGATCGACGGCAGGGCCCTGGATGAGGTGACGGTGCGGCGCCTGAAGGCGGACGTGCCGGACCGCGACTTCAAGCGCCGCAAGGTCAACTCCGTGGAGTATGCGGCCGCCGCCGATGAGGAGGAGGCCTACGCCAAGCTGGACTCGCTGCTGCGCGCCTCGGGCCGCCAGCAGGGACGGCGCAGCCTGGATATTGCCGCCCTGCTGCTGAAGAAACGCTTCCTGTCCAGCCCGTGGGCCTTCGCCCGCACGCTCGTCAACTACCTGACCGATCCGGTGGCGGCGGGACACCGTCGTCGAGCTCGGGTCGGTCCTGAGCGGGGCCCAGGCGCGGGCCGTCGCCGCCAGTTTGGAGGCGGGGGAGACCCTGACACAGGCGCTTGGGGCCGTGGAGGCGTCGCGGCGACGCCGAGTGCGGGAGCTGATGGGGAGGGCCGGGCTCGGCACGTTGGAGCGGGAACGGACCGCGGCGGTGCTGCGCGCCATCGAGGGCGCGCTGGCGCACCCGACCTCCGTCACCCCGGTGTGGACGGTTCCCGGCGGTCCTGGCGCTTTTGGGGTGACGGGGCACCTGACCGGGCTGATCCACGAGCTGGTGACGCGGGCCTACGGGTCGGTCACCTGCTCCACTTACAACATTGCGCGCTCCTCGGCGCTGTGGGAGGCGCTGAAGGAGGCGGCGGCGCGGCCGGAGGTGAGTGTGCGCCTGTACCTGGACACCGACGTGGCCGACGCCGAGCCCAAGCCGTGGGTGCCCACCACCGCGCAGGTCGCGCGCGAGCTGAAAGGCGCCGTGGTGATGCGGACGCGGGCCGGTGAGGACGGGAAGCGGCCGCGAAATCACGCCAAGTTCGTGGTGGTGGATCACCAGATCGTGGTGGTCACGAGCGCGAACATGTCCCGCAGCGCGGAGGAGCGGAACGTCGAGCTCGGCCTGCGCCTGGACGAGCCGCTGCTGGCCCGCGCCATCGAGGACCAAATGCGCGCCCTGGAACCGCTCGTCTATGAACGGGTGGCCGGTTAACACAGGCTTCGTGATCGCGACTCAGACACGGTTAGTGTCTGAGGGCATAGCTACTATTTGCCCATGGCGAAGGTGGCGTACGGAGATGAAAGCATCCGCAGAAGAGGCGTGCGGGAGCCAACATATCTCTTGGGTGCTTATATTCGTGATGATGCCGCCCCTGATCTTGCCTCCGAGCTGATGGCTCTCGTGCGGGGAAGGAAACTGCACTGGCGAGATTCCATTCCTCGAGTTCAGGAGGAGGCGTGCCGCATAATCAGTTCCCACGGCGGAGGCCACTTGATTGTCGCGGCGCGTCCCCTTGCTGAGGGTGTGCGTGAAGAGTCGGCGCGTCAACAGGCGCTTATGACGCTGATGACCATTTTGTCGGGAGGCTACGGCGTAGACGAACTAGTCCTGGAGCGTCGGCAGCAGAAGCAAGATGACAAAGACCGAGCGGTTTTCGCTGTTGCCCGTAAGAGCGGGATGGTTAGCGCTGACTTCAAACTTCGGCACGAGTATGGGACCCAACAACCCATGCTGTGGGTGCCGGATCAGGTTCTGGGAGCTTACGGCGATGTCTGCATGGGTAAACTACGGCATGGGCGCTGCTCGAACCGCACGTGCGAATCGAGACGATTCATCCCAGGAGGTAGCGCGAACGCCGGGCCCTATGACGTCACAGGCGCACCGGCGTTAACTTCCTGTCCGCACCTTGATGCGGCGGCGACATTAGTGTGCCACCCCCCTCCTCTGAAGGTCAACCCCGCGACGGGGCTCATCTCAGGTGCCGACGAAAGTGGTTCGGTGCCTCATCTGGGACTGCCCGCGAGAGTCGCGGATCGTGGTCGTCGCGAGTGCGAATGTGTCGCGTAGCGCGGAAGAGGCTAACGTCGAGCTCGGCCTGCGCCTGGACGAGCCGCTGCTCGCCCGCACCACCGGGGACCAGACACGCACCCTGGATCCGCACGTCAACGAGCAGGTGGCTAGCGGCTGAGCGGGCCGGCAGACGGGCGCCGCGGTCGTACCGGGGCACCATGTCCCAGCGCGAGAACCAAGGGAGTGGGGAGGCGGAGCGCCTTGCTCTGCTTGGTCCCGTGAGTAACTGGTTGGCGGTCGGTCACGAAGATGGTGGAAGGGCAAGGTGGCGGAGCGTGAGTGTCGAATGCGCGCGCCGGGCAGCCTCAGGCGGTCTAGCCCAGCCTCGTCCCTGCCTCAACCCGTAGGCCGGTAGTTCGTGTCGGACCCCCGTGGCATTGTGACCTTGGGTGGAAACCGCCGGCCCCGCCCAAGACCCTGCCCGGCCGGCGAGAACCGAGGCGATCATGAGTGAGTGCGAAGACGTGCGTGGTGATGGTTCGCAGCCGCGGGGCACTGCGTCCCTGGATGACGGGAACGATACGAAGGAGCCCGAGCAGGAACCTGCCCCGCAGAAGAGCGAGCCAACGAATCGTGCCAAGAATGTCGTGGGTAGCGAACAGGCCGACGGCCTGCACCGCTTCCCGAGCCGATTCAAGGCTGCATTCGCGGCGGAGAAAGATGACTTCGTGGTCGCCCCTCCCGACCTTGGGCCGGACCGAAGTCTGAAGAAGGGCGAGAACGGTCGGGGCGGCTCGAGGGAGAAAAGAGACAAGCGTTACGAGCGAGGCCTACTCTGGGAGCATGGCGGCAACCTCCCTATGCTCGTTGTGCCTGGCCTGCTGGCTACTTGTATATGGATGCTGTGTGTGCTGATCGAGAATCGTCTCGAGTATTCCCCGGAGGTGTTTCTCGCGATTATAATGGACATACGGGAAGCCGGCAGGCAGTGTCTTGCTGCCACTGCAAGTCCCGGAGTGGAAGGGCTCAATCAGTGCCCGTACGGCCTGGACATGTCGGTGTCGACAGGGGTGACTCTGGTATCAGGAATATTTACCGTCGAGTGCGGCGGTGTTGTGGTGCTCGGTTTTCGGGCTCGTGCGCGAATTGGACAGGGTGGTGACTCTGATGAGACGGTTGCTCGTCGCGTCTTTGGGTCACCCGGAGGGGCATTGCTGTTCTGGTCGGCGATGTACTGTCTGTGGGGCCTAATACTTGGTGTCCTCCTGCTGTGGACGCCAGGTCGCACGGCGGTTCTGAGCCGACCTATGCTGGTGCTGTCAGAGTCGGTTGCGCCCCTATGGTTTATTGTGGCGGCATCGGTTGTTATTTCGATTTGGCTGTATGGCCGTGTTGTTGAGTATGTGTTAGAAGATGTTGAACGCCGGCGCCGTGCAATACGGTGGGAGTATGAGCGGGCTTACCGCTTGATTCGACGTAAGGTTACGTCAGACGTGGAGGCGCGCGACGTGGTGCAGGCGCGCGGCAAGGCGGCGCACGTTGGCCGCTGGGTAGCTTTTGGGCACATGCTGCTTATTTGTCCGCTACTGGCGGGAACATTCCTGCCGTACACGCCAGCGCGGTTTCTTGGTATGTTTTCTGTGTTGGCTTTGCTTGACGCCTTTTGCGCATATTTTGTCGCCTACGCCTGGAGCTGGGGTCGAGCTCAGGGCGTTTTTCTTGTGATAGTTTCTGGATTCGCGGGATGTTTCTGTGCAGTGGTGACGGTCATGTGTTTTATGGTGTATGGGGTAGTGGCGTCTAGTCCGGCGAGTATTCCTGCTGCACTGGTTGTATTTGTGCTGCTTGTGCTCGCCTGGTCAGTGGTGATCATGCGTGGCGTTGACGCGGCCATGCATCCAGTAACTGTGATTCGCGCGCGTCTGGCGATGCGCCGCAGCGACGAGCTGGTGTGGCTGCGCGCGCAGGAGAGGAGGCTTGTATCCATGGGGATGGGTGAGAGCGCTGTGAAGGCGCGGCTTAGAGGGCTCCGCCGTGCCGCGTCGCGCAAGCGCCCGTCAAAGCGCTTGCGTGCTGAAGGCGCTGAGAGGTTGCGGCGAACTGACAAGCGGTGCTGACGACGCGTCGGAAGCACTGCCACGGGGTGGATCAGCTCATGGGCCCGCTGACGGGTCACGTCGCGGAGGAAGGAATGCGGACATGACCTCGACGCGGGGGCGCACGCCGCGGCCACGCTGTTTCTCAACCAGCCCCATCTTGACTAGGCCGTTGATGTCGCGCGTAACGGTCTTCGAAGTCTTGCTCCGATACGCCTCGGCGAGGCTTCGGTTAAGGATCGTCACATCGTCGATTGGGGTCCAATGGTCGGCGGGCAGGGCCAGCACGAGGTCTCTCATCCTGGTTCGCGCCTGGGTGTGCTGGCCATGGAACCGCTCGTGGACGTAGGACTGCCACATGATGGATAGCTGCATCTCCTGCACTTGCACGATCTGCTCGCGTAGACCATCCACAAGGCCCTGGACTGCGTAGTGGACGAAGTCCTCTGCCGGGTATCCGGGGCGTACGCTGGTCTGCTCCAAGATGGAGTAATACATGTCGCGGGTCTTGTTGTAGTGATCGGACAGGAGGTGGGCGGCGGGTACCGGAACTCCGGCACGTATGAGCAGTTCAAACTCCAGCAGACGGGACATGCGTCCGTTCCCGTCGCCGAAGGGGTGAATCCAAGTCAGGTGCAGGTGGGCCAGCGTGGCCAGTATGAAGGCCATGGGCGTCCGCAGGGCGTGGTCATCACCCAACTGGGAGAGTTCGTTGTTCAGCCATTCGCATAGACGATCGACTAGATACTCGCAGTCTTCCGGTGGCGCGCCGCGATAGCGTCCGACCAGCACATCGTGCGTACGGAACGCCCCGGGAACAACGTTCTCCTTCTCCGGCTGACCAACCATCAGGCGAGCATGTTGAGCCTTTAGTCGCGTGGCCGACAGCGGCGGGGCGTTGTCGGGCAGGCACTCTTGAATGATGTCGTTGAACAAAGACACCAGGTTCTCGATCTCCTGGCGCTGATACGCACGCGACGGTGGAGTGCTGGCTCGCCCCTCGACGATGTCGCGTACTTCGGCTTTGGTCAGGGTGTTGCCTTCGATGCTGGTTGTGCCGTACGCGCCGCGCTCCAGGCTGATCCGGTTGAGTGCTTCTGCGAACGAAGGGGGCATGGCCGATCCGGCCAGGTGCTCGTACTTCGAGGCTGCCTTGCCTAGCAGAATCCAGGTCTTGGGACTCAGTCTGTCCGCCCTGAAGCTGAATGTGATCCACGGATGAGTGGCGAGATAACGCCGATTAGATGTGGCTGACACGATTATGGCCGCCTGTTCTGTCCAATGAATGTGTCCACTGTGGTGGGCAGTGTAACGGGCTGCGGCTGCCAGCGCACGCGGGACCGGGGCGAGTGCCTGCAGAGCCATGAACATGGCGGCTGGGATGCGGGTGGGAAGGGGTATCGGGGCGCGGGTGAGGTGGCTGGGGCGGGATTGGTGGCGTTCGGCCGTGGTTGATGGTTGTCGGTGGCTGGTGGGGTCGGGGGTGTCGTTGGAAGTACCATTTTCATCTCTGTGACTGCCGCCCGCGTCAGCTGCGTCCGCGGATTTCCGCAGTTTCAGTGTGATCCTGACAGTGACGCGGTCCGAAAGTGGTGCATTTTGTGACAGGTGCGGGGTGCGTATCCGGTGGAGGCGGTGGCGTGCGTGTTGGGACGGAGGAGCGTGGCCGGGGAAGGCGGGCGTTGGCGCGGAGAGGCGCGCCGGGTGCGCCGCACGCTTAAGAAATGAGCGTGTTGGTTGAAATGGCTTGATTCTGCGGTTTCAGATTTGCGGTGAGAGGCCGTGGGAGTCTCCCATGTGCGGCGGGGACGTCGGCGCACGTGGGAGACTTGGAGGTGGGTTTGGCTCACTGGTGCAGATTGGCGGAATTTCAACGAAAAGTCTGGTAATGGGGGAGTCGTGAGGGTGCCTTAAGCGTGCGGCGGCTCGCGGTGTCTCGGCGTTTGTGGGCAATGACGTCGCGCTCGGACAGTTGGAAGGGTCTGCGGGGCGCGGACGGGGTATCCGAGGGCTTTCTGCACAGTGCTGCCTGGTTGTTCAGACGGGCCACCGGTACGCTGGACGCATGAGCGTGCAGGTCAGTGTTGCCGAGGCCGAGGCGCATCTTTCGGAGCTTTTGGATCGCGTCGAGGCCGGCGAGGAGATCACTGTGGCTCGGGGTGGCAGGCCCGTCGCCACGCTGAGGGCTGTGGCTCCGCAAGAGCGTCGTACCTTCGGGGTGCGCCCCGATCTCAAGGTTCCCGATGAGTTCTTCTTCGCGCCCCTGACGGCAGGCAGGGGGTGAAGGTCAACCTGGTCCGTAGTCCACGTGATCCACGCCGACGATGACGTGCTCGGGACCAGGCTGATGGTCGGCCTGGTCCGGTGGCCCGCGTGATCCCGGGTCACGCCGTTGCACCTGTCTGCGATGAGTTTGCGCTGGCGGGGACTCCTGTGAGGAGTGCTCGCGCCGATCCACTTCGGCTCACGGGGCCGAAATGAATCTCCACACCCGGTGCTCTCCGGGCAGCCGGGTGTCGGTACGTGCTCGGTGCCCGCCGCGGCCGACGGGCCCGCTGCTGGCCTCGCTCGCCCGTTGCCGATACGCTGCGTGAGACTGGCGGTGCACGGTCGTCTGGGCGCACCGTGACCGTGCCGCTCGGCAGCTTGTCGGCGCGACACCGGACCGCTGGTGTCAAGAGACTCAGCAACGCAGCCAACACCGAACCCCAGGGAGCGCATCCATGAGCCCACGCCGCAAGAACGACGACCGCCACGAACCCGACGACCCCGACATCGCCCAGGCGATGCGGGAGCGCCGCCAGGAACTGGGGCTGAGCGTGTCGGCAATGGCCGCACGCGCCGGCGTCTCCGAGCAGACCTGGCGCAACTATGAATACGGCCGCACCCAGGTGCGGGGCGACAAGCAGATGGGCGTGTGGGAAGCCCTCGAATGGGAGCCGCCGACTCACTGGAAGGATTTGTCGGGCCTCCGCGCCATCCTGCAGGGCGGCGCAACGTCGGCGGGCCTGGGCGGCGCGATGCCAATGGGCCCGGGCAGCTTCGGCGCCGGCTTCGACGGCCCCGGTTTCGGTGGTCCCGGCTTCGACATCCCGGACGAAGCCTACGACGCCTTCGATGGGCTCGACGCCGAGGACCTGGCCGCCCAGGCCGCCGCCGAACTCCCCATCCCCGACTGGGACGACATCCCCACCGTCCTGTCCGAGGTGTACTCCCAGCAGTTGGCCCGCACACTCGGTGAGGACGCTGCCCGCTGCTTCGCCCTAGGGGTACTCCTGTATGACATGTCCATTACCGAGAACCTCGAGAGCCTGGCGGAACTGCCGGGCGGCACCCACCTGGGCGAACTCGATGAGACTCACGTCGGCTCCACCCTGCCGCAGCTGTGGCTGACCCGCTACGATTACGAGTTCGTCTTCCAGTTGCGTGAATCTTTCCGGGACATGACCAGGCGGCTGGTGTCAGGCGGTATAGCGCCTGGCGAGCCCATGGCCCGCACGATCGCGGACATCCTCGTACTCCACGACACCTTCACCCTCGGCGGCACCATCGCGAACTCCCGCGGTGCCGACGTCCCCGAGGACCGTTGGGAGGGCTGGGTGGACGCCCTGTCCGGCCCTGACCAGCCAGCCCACATGCTGGTCGCCATGGGCCTGATTCCGCCCACCGACGCTCCCGAGCATTTCGACAACTGGTTCAAGCCGCTGCCCGGCCCCTTTATCCCCGATTGGGACGACGCATCCGGCGGCCCCGATTCATCGACGGCACCCGCCCCGGGCGACGCCACCGTCACCCCGCTGCACCGCCGACACTGACGACGCCGGTGCACCCACGCGCCAGCGTCAGGCCTCAGGCCTCCAGCGCCGTCGGCCCCTCCGCGCCGGGCACCACCCCGCTGCGTCGGGCATGGATCTTGGCGGCCTGGCGCAGCGTCAGCTGCCGGGTCAGCGTCATGACCGCACCGGAGATCACCGCGAAGGCCACCACCTCGCCAAGTCGGTAACTGAGCACCTGGTCCTCGTCCTGCGGCGCCGGCCTGCCGGTGATGGCCTTCCACCCGGCAGCCACGGCCTTCTCGGCAACGGCGCCGGAGACCAGGAGCGACAGCGCGGAGGCGGCCGTCCAACCGAGACTGTTCTTCATGGTGACTCCTGACATTCACTAGATGACTGAATCCTATATGGCGACGACGGCGCAGCCGCCGGTCGCCGACCCCGCCCCCGATCCTGTCACACGCCCCGGGTGAGTGGCATGCGGACGCACCCGCAGCAGCGCATTACTCGGGCAGTCGGCAGCGTTTTCACAGTCGCCCTGCGGCACTGTGGGGGTACAGTGCACCGCTGGGACACGTCGCTGGGACTATTCGCAGGTGACCAGGCCGACCAGATGTGGCCAGTTGCGCCCAGGCCGATGCCGCGGGGGCGGCGGGCGAGCACCGCCGCCGCGCTAGGCTGGACCCACAACGACAGGGGAGCGCCCGTCGTCGGCGGGCTCCGTCCCGCCCGCGGCCACGGCGCTGAGAGTGCGGGAAGCCGCAGACCCTCGAACCTGCCCCGGTTCGCACCGGCGAAGGAAGTCGAGAATCTCCCCGGGCGTACCGGCTGCGCCCGGGCCCTCCGGAGAAACCATCCAGGAGGACCATCATGACCATCAATGAGCCCACCAGGTACCCCGCCACGGGCGGCGCCGCGTCTGCCGTCTCGACGCGCAGCACCCGGTCGCTGACCACCATCCGCCCCAGCCGCCGCGCCCTGCTCGCCGGGGGTGCCGCCACCGCCGTCGGCCTGGCGCTCGCGGCCTGCGGCTCCGGGAACGGCGGCGCGGGCGGCACGGCGGCGGGCGGCGATACCGTCACCGTCGTCACCTACGACTCCTTCGACCTGCCCGACGAGCTCATCACCGCCTTCAAGGACGACACCGGCTACACCCTGGAGATCGCCCGCTCCGGCGACGGCGGCGAGGTCGCCAACAAGCTCATCCTCACCAAGGACGCCCCGCTCGGCGACGCCGTATTCGGCATCAACAACACCATGGCCTCCCGCATCCTTGCCGAGGGCGTCATCGACACCACCACCGCCCTGAATCTGCCCGACGGCGCCGCGGACTACCTGGCCCCCTACATCGTGGACGACACCCCGGCGCTCGTGCCCATCGACTTCGGGGAGGTGTGCGTCAACGTCGACACCGTCTGGCTGGCTGCCCACGGCCTGGAGTCGCCCTCCAGTTTCGAGGACCTGACCGACCCGGCCTACAAGGACCTGTTCGTCGCCATCAACCCCACCACCTCCTCCACCGGCATGGCCTTCCTGCTGGCCACCATCGGCCACTTCGGCCAGGACGGCTTCGCCCAGTACTGGAAGGACCTGGTGGCCAACGGCACCAAGATCGCCGAGGGCTGGTCGGACGCCTACTACACCGACTTCACCGCCGGCGGCGGGGACGGCGCCTACCCGATCGTCGTCTCCTACGCCTCCTCGCCCGCCGCCACCCTCACCGACGACGGTACCGCCACCACCACCGCCGCACTCCCGCGCACCGCCACCCGCCAGGTCGAGTACGCGGGCGTGCTGGCCGGGGCCACCAACCCCGACGGCGCCGCCGCCTTCGTCGCCTGGATGCTGTCGCGCCAGGTGCAGGAGGCCATCCCGGACGCCATGTACATGTACCCCGTCGACCCCGACGCCGCGCTTTCGGATGAGTTGGCGAAATTCGGCACCACCGCCCAGGACCCGATCGTCGTCGACCCGGCGGACATCGCCGACCACCAGCAGGAGTGGCTGACCACCTGGGCCCAGGCCGTCGGCCAGTGACGGCGGTGCGCAACTTCGACCGATCTCGGCGGTTATTTCGACCGATTTCGGCGAGAGGAGACGGGAGCGCAGGCGGGCTGCGCGGAGCCCGGGGCCCGCGGGCGACGGCGGGGGAGCGGATCGGCTGGACGCTCGCCGTCGCCGCCCCGCTGGCCTTCCTCGGCGTGTTCTTCGCCTGGCCCGTGCTCACCCTGCTGGCCCGCGGCCTGGCCCCCGACGGCGCCCTCGACCTGGGCGGCTTCGGCGAGGTGCTGGCCCGGCCACGCACCTGGCGGATCATCGGCCAGACCCTCATTCAAGCTACCGCCGCCACCGTCATCTGCGTGGTGCTCGGCATCCCGGGGGCGCTGGTGCTCTACCGGCGCCGCTTCCCCGGCCAGGGCCTGCTGCGGGGCGTGGTCACGGTGCCCTTCGTGCTGCCGAGCGTCGTCGTCGGCACCGCCTTCCACGCCCTGGTGACCACCGGCGGGCCGCTCGGCGGGCTGCACCTGGACGGCACCCGCACCGCCGTGATCGCCGCCCTGGTGTTCTTCAACTACGGGTACGTGGTGCGCAACGTCGGCACCATGTGGTGCCGGCTCGACCCGCGCGCCGTGGAGGCGGCCCGCACCCTGGGCGCGTCGGCGTGGCGGGCGTGGCGCACCGTCACCCTGCCGAGCCTGCTGCCGGCCGTCGCCTCCGCCGCCGCGACCGTCTTCCTGCTGTGCGCCACCGCCTACGGGGTGGTGCTGGTGCTGGGCGGTACCGGCGCGGGCACTATCGAGACCGAGATCTATCAGCTCACCGCCCGCTACCTGGACCTGCGGGCCGCGGCCGTGCTGTCGGTGGTGCAGCTGGTGGTGATTGCCGCCGCCCTGTGGGTGGGGGAGCGGGCCCGCCGCGCCCGCCAGGCCCATCTGGCGCTGCGCACCGATGTGCCCGCTACGCCGCTGCGCGCCGCCGACGCCCCGGCCCTGGCCGTGACCGCCCTGACCATCTGCGGTCTCCTGGTGGCGCCCATCGCGGTGCTGGTGATCCGCTCCCTGCGCCGGGCCGGGCAGTGGACGCTCGCCAACTACGCCGACCTGTCCACCCGCGGCGGCGACAACGCCCTGCTGGTGTCGGTCTGGGAGGCGGCCGGCAACTCCCTGCGGGTGGCCGCGGCCGCCACGTTGATCGCCCTGGCGGTGGGGGTGGCCGTATGTCTGGTGCTGTCCCGCAACCCGCGCTCGCGGCTGCTGGCTCGCGGCGTCGCGCTGTTCGACGCCGCCTTCATGCTGCCGCTGGGGGTGTCCGCGGTGACGGTGGGCTTCGGCTTCCTGATCACCCTGACCCCGATGGGGCTGACTCGCAGCTGGTGGATTCTGCCGCTGGCACAGGCGGTGGTCGCCGTGCCACTGGTGGTGCGCACCCTGCTGCCGGGCTTGCGGGCGATCGACCCGCGCCAGCGGGAGGTCGCGGCCACGCTCGGCGCCGGCCCGGGCCGGGTGCTGGCCGACGTGGACGGGCCGCACCTGCTGCGCGCCGCCGGACTGGCAGCGGGATTCGCCCTGGCCACCAGCCTGGGAGAGTTCGGGGCGACGTCGTTCCTGGCCCGTCCGCAGGGACCCACCCTGCCGGTGGTCGTCTACCGGCTGATCGGCTCCCCGGGTGCGCAGAATCAGGGCATGGGGTTGGCCGCCGGGGTGGTGCTGGCGGTCGGCGCCGCCGCCCTCATGCTCGCCTGCGAGCGCCTCCAGACCCGCCCCCACCGCCGAGTTCGGTTGATCTTACGTACCGAGGGCCGGGGATCTTACGTGCCGAGCTCGGGTGCAGTGACGTACTGAGGGCGGGCGCTATGGTCGTTGGAACCGACACACAACATGCTCACCCGCCACCCGCCCACCACCCAGGAGACCAGCATGGCTGACACCGAACCCGCGCCCGCCGCCTCGGGTCTGTGCGTGCGCGGCCTGAGCGTCGTCTACCCGGCCACCCGCGGCGCGGCACCCCTGACCGCCGTCGACGCCGCCGACCTCGACGTGCCGCGCGGCCAGATCCTCGCTCTGCTCGGCGCCTCCGGCTCCGGCAAGTCCTCCCTGCTGCGCGCCGTCGCCGGCCTGGAGGACATCGCCGCCGGCACCATCACCTGGGACGGCGACGACGTCGTCCCCGTGCCCGTGCACCGGCGCGGCTTCGGGCTGATGTTCCAGGACGGGCAGCTGTTCCCCTTCCGCGATGTCGCCGGCAACATCGGCTACGGACTGGCCGGCCGGCCGCGCGCCGAGCGGGCGCGCAGGGTGGAGGAGGTGCTCGACGTCGTCGGTCTGCCCGGCTACGGAGCCCGGGCGGTGAACACGCTATCAGGCGGGCAGGCGCAACGGGTCGTGCTCGCCCGCGCCCTCGCGCCGCGCCCGCGGCTGCTGCTGCTGGACGAGCCGCTGTCCGCCCTCGACCGCGCCCTGCGCGAGCAACTCGCCACCGACCTGCGCACCATCCTGAAGGCGCAGGGCACCACCGCCCTGTATGTCACCCACGACCAGGACGAGGCCATGACCGTCGCCGACCGGGTCGGCGTCATGGAGGCCGGCCGGCTGCTGCGGGTGGACTCCCCGGATCGGCTTTGGGCCGACCCCGGCAGCGCGCGGGTCGCCCGGTTCCTCGGCTTCGGGACGCTGCTCGACGCCGACGCCGCCGACCGCCTGGGCTGGTCCGCCCTCCTGGCGGGGCGGCCGGGGGAGTTTCTGGCGCTGGCGCCCGGGGCGCTGACGGTTGTAGGAGCTGACGCCGGGAATGTGGACGACGGCGGGACTCCGGGCGGCGCTCCCGCCTCCACGGGGCCGGTCGGCTGCGTACTCAGCGCGCGAGCACGGGTGGCTGTGGTGCGCCTGCGCGGCGGGCGGCGCGTGGTCGAGGTCGAACTCGCCGGGCAGGCGGCGTCGGCGGTGCCGTCCGACGGTGATGCGGAGCCGGTGCGGGTAGGGCAGGAGGTGACCGTCAGGCTGGACCGGCGTCGCGCCGCCGTGGTGCGGGCCTGAGCATGAGCCCCGTCATAACTACCGACTTCGGTACGTAAGATCTACCGACCTC
>NZ_JAUMUL010000127.1 GCF_030530635.1 Actinomyces sp. | reverse complement strand
AGGGCAAGATCGGGCGGGTCTACTACCCGGCGCCCTACATGACCAATGACAACCTCGAGTTCTATGAGGACGCCTACGAGATCGGCCCGGAGAAGATCATCGACACCTACGCCGCCGCCACGCAGCACGTGGACCAGGGGCTGAGCCTGACGCTGTTCTTCCCGGACACCGCCACCACCCGCGACGTGAACAAGGCGCAGATCTACGCCTGGCGTAAGGGCATCAAGTCGCTGTACTACATCCGCCTGCGCCAGGCGGCGCTCACCGGCACCGAGGTGGAGGGCTGCGTCTCCTGCATGCTGTGACGCCGCGTGGCTAAGGGACTTGGGGTGGTGAGCAGAGACGATCGGGATGCGCCGCGTGCTGCACGATGCGTTCGGCTCTGGTTGGGATGGAACCTACGATCATCTGCATGACCACGAAGAGCCTCTGCTCTGGCTGGCCGATGCCGTCAGCTGGTGCTGGAACAAGGGTGGGCAGTGGCGGGCCGCCTTGTCTAGTGTCAGGCTTGACGTCATTGATCTGTGAAGCTTATACGCGAAACCCGGCTCGCCCACCGTCCGGAAGGCTGCCGGGTCCACTTCGCAGGGCTACTGCCCTGAGCGGTGAATAGTCCACTTTGCCAGCGCCTACGGCGCCAGTGCCAGTTTCCCGGCAAGGTGTTGTGGTGCTCGTCGGCACCGAGGGGAGGCCTGCGCATGCTGGATGCAGCGGCGCGTGACTCGGCCGAACGCATATGGGGCTCCTCCGGTTTGAGGTCGCGTTTAGGCTGGCGGGGTCGTGTTCGGTGGGTGCTGTTTTGCCGAGTACGTCCTCGTGTGCCTCAAACCCTCCACGTTCGGGAGGGTTTGGGGCTTATGAGGTCGTGTTCGGCCAGTGCAGGTCGTTCTCGGGCGTATTAGGGGCGTTTTCGGGTCGGCGGCTAACCAACGTCCTCGAACAACCCCACCGACCCGCCCACGCCGGCTCCTCCGACATATGGGTGTGCTGGCCGGCATGTTGCGAGTTGAGGGACGTGATGAGCCGTGCCGTGGCGAGCCTGCCGGTTCAATCGCGCCGGACTTGGCTGCACTTGGCTGCCGACATCCCCGGCGCCTGAAAGTGGGTGGGTCCATCTGCTACGCCACTTCGCCGTCTGCCACGCCCCTCCGGGGTCAACAACGCCGGTTAACCGTCCACTGAAGGGCCCACAGGTACACAGCAGAAGGTTAAGTGGCGTTGTTAACGCCCAACCGGCGCAGCAGACACCCCGGCCCCTGTTAGGTCTCAGGGCATCGGCGACAGTTCTGCCGCAGCCCCACCACAACCACCACACAAGGCTTGACCACCCCCAAACCGGAAGAGCCCGATTTGGTCGAGGCGGCCACCGCTGCCGACCCCGTTTGTCATCGACTTTGACAACACCTGCCCATAGAGACGCGCGGCAGCGGCGAGTCGCGGCACCTACAGATCACCGGATCGGCACCCGGGTGCCGGTCGCCGCGCCGTCTCCACCCAACCTGTAGCCGGAAGAGCCTGTAGGACCTCGGGTCTCGAGGAGTATCTCCAGGGGTGTACATGCACCCAATACGGCATTCGATCAGGCGCCGATAACAAGCCCGTCCGCATGGGCGCTACGGTTGGAGGGGCTGGATGACGCGTACCGGTCAGGTGCTTGACGAGGAGTGGGGAGAGGCATGGTTGGCCAACAGGATGACAGTGTGAACGACATTGTGGATGGCATTGCGACGATGTACACAGCGCTTCGGCGCGGCTACAGCCCCGAGTGGCGTGGCGGCGAGGTTGAGGATGGGGTGCTGCACGCAGCGTGGGTCAACTACAGTGATGTGATCTATCCGGGGCTGGCTGCGCTGCAGCGGGTCGGTACCCTGGTTCGCGAGACCGCGGCCGATTACGAGGGAATCGGGAACCCGAAAGACGCGGCATCCGGTATCGGTGACGGGCCTGTCGATGCCGGTAAGCCGCACCAGGAGGAGACGGCGTTCGAGCGTTACGCCCGCATCAGGGATAAGCCGATCGAAAGTGGCCGACTGAGTCTCCGTCACCGCAACCTGAAGGCGCCCGTCCGGCGGACTGACCATGCGGTCGCATCACGCGATTTCAGACTGACGGGAGGAAATCTGGTGGGGATGAATAACTGGCGCTTCGTGTTTGGGGGTGTGGTGGTTCGGGCCCGCGGGTGGTTGTGTTCGGCGCGCACCGGCCCGACTAGGTGGTTGTGTTCGGGCGTGGGGGTCGTTTTCGGGCCGGCGAGGACGTCGTCGGGCTGGACGGGCGGACGTTGACCTGAACGCAGGGGCAGTCGTGCCTGGCCCGTGGTGGTTCAGTGCGCACGCCCCAGCTCCCGTCCGTCGCGCCGCGTACTGCGCCGCC
>NZ_JAUMUL010000071.1 GCF_030530635.1 Actinomyces sp. | reverse complement strand
CGACCCGCACGTGCGGGTCGGCCACCGGCCTTCTACTACTAGGACTCGGTTGGTCCTCAAATGCGCTCAGGCACCCTGTTCGGCAGGCTCCGTGGCGGGAGTGACGGCATACAGGGCGTCGCCACGGGCGACGGCGCCGGTGTGCTCATCGGCGAGTCCACCGAAGGCGGTCGCGTTGGACACCACGATCGGCGTGACGGTCTCGTAACCGGCCTCGGTCACACCGGCCCAGTCGACCTCAACCAGCGGCTGGCCGCGCAGCACCTTGTCTCCGGCGGACACCTTCGGAGTGAAGTGCTTGCCATCGAGTTCAACGGTGTCCATACCGACGTGGATCAGCAGCTCGACGCCGCTGGCAGACCGCAGACCGTAGGCGTGCCCGGTCGGGAAGGCTACGAGAACCTCGCCGTCGATCGGAGAGACCACGGGGCCGGAGTCCGGTACCACCGCCAGGCCGGGACCAAGCATCCCGGAGGAGAAGGTCTGGTCCTTCACCTCGGTCAGCGGCACGGCCCGCCCCTGAATGGGGGAGGTAATGGTAAAGTCGGTGGCGGCCTCCGCGGGCAGCTCGACCGTGGCGGAGTGGGCCTTGGTGGCCTCGGCCTCCAGGGCCGCCTCATCAACCTCTTCGTCACCGGCAAGAGAGTCCTTACCGCGCGTGACCCCGTACCCGAAGGCGGCGCCGAAGGCGATGGCGAAGACGACCAGCTCGACCACGATGTACTTGAGGATGTCATCGGGGACGATCGACACGAAGCCGACGAACCCGGCTGCGCCCAGGGCCTGGGAGTGAATGTTGAGCAAGGAGACCAGCGCGCCGCCGATCGCGGCGGCACCAATGCCGATGAAGAAGGGCCAGCGCAGACGCAGGTTCACACCGAAGATCGCCGGCTCAGTGATACCGAAGACGGCTGACGCGCCACCGGCGCCGGCCAGACCCTTCATCTTGGCATCCTTGGTCAGCGCGAATACTGCCAGCGCAACCGCACCCTGAGCCACGTTCGCCATCGAGGCGATCGGGAAGATGAACGATCCTGCGCCGCCGTTCTGCATGTCGGCGATCAGCGGCAGCTCCACCGCGGGGAAGGACTGGTGCAGACCGGTGACCACGATCGGCGAGTAGACCAGGCCGAACAGGAATCCACCGATCGGCCCTGCCGTGTTGTAAAGCCACTGGAGTCCAGCAGTAATACCGTCTGAAAGCTCACGCGCCAACGGGCCCACCACCACGAAGGTCAGGAAACCCGTGACAAGCAGCGTAATCAGGGGGGTCAGGAGGAAGTCCGCGGTTCCGGACAGCCGCTTGTGAAGCCACTTCTCAATGACCGACAGGATCCAGGCGACGCACAGGACCGGGATGACCATGGCCTGGTAGCCGATCTTGTCGACGTTGAGTCCGAACAGGCTCCAGCTCTCGATCTGACCGGCCTCGGTGGCCTGTTGGATGTTGTAAGCGCTGGTCAGCTCCGTGGACACCATGGCCGCGCCCATCGCCGCGCCAAGGTAAACGTTGGCCCCGAAGCGCTTGGCGGCGGAGAAGCCGACCAGCACCGGCAGGAAGGCGAAGGCGGCCGAGGAGACCAGGTTGATCAGGTTTGCGTAGTCCGACAGCCAGGGGTATCGGTCCGTCAGTCCGTAGGTCGAGCCGTCGGCGGCCTCGAAGAAGCCCGCGGTCAGGACGTTGTTGATCGCCATCATCAGACCGCCGGCGATCAGGGCGGGCAGGATCGGGACGAAGATGTCCGCGATCATCTTGATGAAGCGGGAGACGATGTTGCCGCTCTTGGCGGCCTCCTGCTTCGCCTCATCCTTGGACACTTCCTTGACGCCGCCGGTCTTGACCAGCTCATCGAAGACGATGTCGACGTCACCGGGGCCGACGATGATCTGGAACATGCCGCCGGCAACGAAGGTGCCCTTCAGATCAGGGTCCTTGTCCAGCGCCTTCTGGTCCACCTTGTCCATGTCATTGAGGACGAGGCGCAGGCGCGTTGCACAGTGTGCGGCCGCGTTGATGTTATCGGCGCCCCCGACATACGTCAGGACGTCTTTCGCCACGCGGGCGTGATCCATAGCCACCCGGGCTTCCTTTCTGTGGGAACTGATCACTCTGCATTGAGCTCGACGGAAGGTTCCGGTGCTCCAGGGTCGGCCACCGACCCACGCGCCTCGACCTATGTCAAACGTCGGTCAGATTACCGCTCGCCTCCCGGTTTCGCAACCATCGGCTGTTCGGCCGGTCACTGATCCTGAGCTCGTCTGAATCCTGGTCACTGTCCCGTCCTGGCTCAGTCGTAGACGGCAGCTCGACCTGCGGTCAGACGTACTCCGTGACCACCGATGACAGCGGCACCGGTTGCTCCCGGCGCGACAAAGCTGCGCAGGGTGAAGACGACATCGCCGTCGCCCACGAACACCTCCGTAATGGAGCGGTCGTGCACAATCTCCAGTCGCGGTTGCGTGCCTGCGGGCAGGGTCACAGTGCGGATCGCCCCGTGCTGGGTATAACGCGAACGGGAGCGATCCACGACCAGCCGGACTGCGCCTTCGGCGTGAACCAGCTCAATGGTGACGTAGCAGGTGTCATCACCTATCCGCAGTCCCCAGCGAGAGGCCGCCTGATCGGCCTCCAGGCCAAGGTGCCAGGAGCGGTGTCCTTCCAGCTCCCGGATGGGAGTGGAGGCATCCAGGTATTCGCCCACGAGGCTCAACCTCGGGGCATCGGCCGGCAGTGGCACCGCAGGCCGCTGCAGCAGGCGGCCGCCTCTAAGGGCCAGTGTCCGTGGCGTGGTCAGGGCGTGCACCCAGCCACCGCTCTCAATCGAGGGCTGATCATCCTCGGAGGCATTGCCCGCCCATCCGACCAGGAGGGCGGGACCGGGTTCGCACGCCCTTCGAGCGAAGGCCTGGGGCGCGTAGAACTCGAAGCCGCGGTCCACCTCGGTGAAGCTCCCATCGCACTCGCGCAGCTCGGTCCCCTCCAGCCGTCCGACCGTGTATACGCAGGGGAAGATGTTCTCATAGCCCTCGGCCTCGGGCTCGATGCCCTGCGGGCACCAGATCAGCACGTCACGCACCTGTCCGGTCAGTTCATCATTGAGCCGAACCAGCCCCGGGCACTCCCACATGTAGCCGAAGCGGTCGAGCGCGCCGGCGGCGTCGGGGAAACTCAACTCCCCTTCCAACTGCCACACCCGCAGATCTCTGGAGCGATACAGCAGCGCCGCCCCGGTCAGGTCCTCGCGCTGCACCCCGAGGATCATCCGGAAACTGCCCGGATCGTCGGGGTCGCGCCACACCTGCGGATCGCGGTAATGGGCGGTGTAGCCCGCGGGATGATCGGGCAGCAGCGGGTTGTCCGGCCACTTCTCGAAGTGCTCCAGATCCGGGCTGGTGACCAGACACTGGCTGGCAGTGCGTTCATCAGTCACCGGATCCTTGAGGTTGCCGGTGTAGAAGAACTGGTATCGGGCACCCGCCGGGGCTGTGGCCGCCTCCTCGTCCTCGAGCACCACGGCGCCTCCGGAGTAGGCGCCGGACCGGTCGTAGAACGAGTCGGGAACGATCGCCGGTTCATGCTGGGTCCAGTGCAGCAGGTCGCGGGATGAGGCGTGCCCCCAGTACACCAGTTTGCGGTGCGGGTGGAAGGGGCTGAACTGGTAGAAGGCGTGGTAGACGCCCGAGTCGACCAGCAGCCCGTTGGGGTCGTTGAGCCGACCGATCGGCGGAGCCAGGTGCACCACCGGGTAATCGGGGTCTGTTGCTGCACGTGAGCCGTTGATCGCCTCCAGGGCGGTCGCTCTCAGATCCTCGGTCATGCGGCGACACTAGCAGCCACGACCGGCGTGAAGGCACCGAACGAGCCGGAAGAATGCCGGCTGCGCTCGGCTCAATGGAAGTAGGGAATCAGCAACCATAGCCCGAACAGGGCGATGGCGACCACGCACGCGATGAAGAAGCCGGCGGCCAGTTCCGCGACGTGCAGTCCCTTCGCCTGACCGGACTGGCGCTTGACTCTCACCGCGGCCAACATACGCACGGCCGCGGAGGTGACGGCCAGGATGAAGGCCGCCCCGGCTACGGTCACCAGCGTGACCAGGCCCAGAGAGGACCAGTCGATGCTCATACCAGCGCTCCTGTCCCCCGCTCGCTGGGTTCGATGCCCACGAGTTCGGCCTTGACCTGGTCCATGGACTTCGGCGGACGCCCCAGGGAGGGATCGGTCTGCTTGGCGACGACGACCTTGTCGGCATCGTTGACGTTGGAGAAGTCCACCTTGTTGTGGTTGGCCTGCCGGATGATCAGCACCGCGCCGAGGATCAGCAGTCCGATCACCGCGATCAGCCCCACTATCCCGCCCTTGACGGCAATGAATGAGGTCACCGCACCGACCACGCCGGCGCACGGCAGGGTGATCAACCAGGCGGTGCCCATCTTGCCGAAGGTCCCCCAGGCCACCTGGGCGCCTCGACCGACACCGGTGCCCAGGATCGAGCCGGTGCAGATATGCGTGGTGGATAGCGCGAAGCCGAGATGGGAGGAGGCCAGGATGGCAACGGTGGAAGTGGTCTCGGCGGCGAAACCCTGTGGCGGATCAATGTGCACCAGGCCCTTGCCCATCGTGCGCATAATGCGCCAGCCGCCGGAGTAGGTGCCCAGACCGATCGCCAGACCGGCGGCGGCCACAACCCACCAGTACGGCCCGGTTCCTGCTTCCTGGTATCCGCCCGCGATGAGCACCAGGGTGATCACGCCCATGGTCTTCTGACCATCGGAGGTGCCGTGCGCCAGGGCCACCATAGAGGCGGAGATCCGCTGGCCATAGCGGAAGCTCCTGTCACTGAACTTGTCCGTCGGGCCGGTGATTCGGTAGCTGATCCAGGTGGCGATGGCTGAGGCCAGCGCCGCCACGGTGGGCGCGATGAGGGCGGGCAGCATGATCTTGGACATGACCGTGCCCCAGTGCACACCCTGGAAGCCGGCGGCGACCACCACCGCACCGATCAGCCCGCCGAACAGGGCGTGGGAGGAGGATGACGGCAACCCCAGCAGCCAGGTGGCCAGGTTCCACAGGATCGCCCCGGCCAGGCCGGCGAAGACCATCGCGGGCGCCGCTTGTATCAGCGAGTCGTCGAACATGCCGTGGGAGATCGTCCGAGCGACCTCCGTTGAGAGCGTGGCGCCGACGAAGTTGAGGATGGCGGCCACCAGTACGGCGCGGCGCGGCGTGAAGGCGCCGGTGGCCACGGAGGTCGCCATGGCGTTGGACGAATCGTGGAAACCGTTGGTGAAGTCGAAGATCAGTGCCGTGATGACGACCACTACCACGATGAAAAGGGTTGTACTCATGCCATTCCCAGTTGGGTGATCGGTTCCGCGGTCGTACCGGAGGCCTCCGGTCGCCGCGCGGATCCGGGTCGCGTGAGTGCGACCTGTTGTCATTTCTACCCCCGGAAGCCGAGCCGCCGAAGCCCGAGCGGCGGGAATTCACCAACTGTTCACCCGGGGTGTGGCCTTGACGACGGCGCACGCCCCGGTCGGCATCGTGGCCCGCGCCACCGGCCCGCGCCCGGAAGAGGCCGACGCCTCACCGGCACCCCGCCGAGCCGCAACGCGCTGAGCCGTTATCAGCGATAGGGTCACGTCCATGGCAGCCCGAAGCGGTAGCAGTAGTACGCAGCAGTCCCGCAAGCGTAGGCGCGTTCAGCCCGCGCCCCTAGACCTCGGCATCGACCTGGGCACGACACGCACCGTCGTTGCCCGTGCGGACCGGGGAAACTATCCCGTAGTAGGTTTCACCGACACTGCGGGTGACCTTCATGAGTTCTTCCCATCCCTGACTGCGCTGACCGCCGACGGTTTGGTGCACGGATTTGCCGCCCGGGCGGCCGCCCGCCGCGGGGCTCCACTGCTGCGCAGTCTTAAGCGGGTGCTGTCCTCCCCCACCGTCACGGCACACACTCCGGTGCGCTTGGGCGAGGCCACCTTCACGGTCCTGGAGCTGCTGACCAGTTTCCTGGTCGCGGTCCGCGAGCAACTGCAAGCCTCCGGTGCGCTGGAGGGTGCGGACCCGGGCGCCGAGGATGCCCATATCGTCGTCGCCGTCCCGGCGCACGCCTATGGGGCCCAGCGGTTGATCACACTCGATGCGTTCCGCGCGGCCGGCTTCCACGTCACGGCCATGCTCAATGAACCCAGTGCCGCGGGCTTCGAGTACACCCACCGGAAGTCCGGCACCGTCTCCTCCCGCCGCACCCGGGTGCTCGTCTACGATTTGGGCGGGGGCACCTTCGACACCTCACTGGTGGATGTGCAGGGTCAGTCCCATGAGGTGCTCGCCTCACGCGGTGCCAGTGACCTGGGTGGCGACGATCTGGATCTGCTGCTCGCTCAGCTGTCGCTCGCGGCGGCCGGCATCGCCGAGGAGGAGTTGAGCGCGGCCGAGCTGGACGACCTGCTCGACCAGTGCCGCGACGCCAAGGAGTCGATGGTTCCGCAAACCCGCCGCCTGCTGATCACCCTACGAGGAAAGGATCTGGTGCTGCCGGCCGCCGACTTCTATACCGCGGCGACTCCGCTCATCCAACGCAGCCTGGACACCATGGCCCCACTGATCGGTCGACTCGACGACGGCGGCCCCGATCTGGCTGAGATCGCCGGCATCTACCTGGTCGGTGGCGCCTCCGCCTTTCCACTGGTCCCCCGGTTACTACGCCAGAGCTTCGGTCGACGGGTGCACCGTTCACCCTACCCGGGCGGCTCGACCGCAATCGGCCTGGCGATAGCGGCCGACCGCACCGCCACGGTGGCCCTGACGGACCGGCTCTCACGCGGATTCGGTGTGTTTCGGGAGGCGGACGGCGGCGCCCGCACCGTATTCGATGCGCTGCTGACGGAGGAGTCGGTGCAGGAGCGGGCCGACGGCGCGGCGGGCACGGTGATCACCCGCCGTTACCCCGCCGTCCACAACATCGGTCGCTACCGCTTCGTCGAGTGCGCCGGGGTCGATGCCTCCGGCGAGCCGCGCGGCCGCCTGGCCCCTTACGAGGACGTACTGTTTCCCTTCGACCGCTCCCTGCGGCAGGTCGAGGATCTCGCGGCGCTGCCGGTGCACCGACTCGGAAACGGGCCCCAGATCGAGGAGCGCTACGACATCGACGGCGCCGGACTGATTCATGTGACGCTGACAGACCTGTCCGACGGCTACACACGCACCTACGTGCTCGGCCGCCGTACTGCCTGAAATCATTAAGGGCGCGGGGCTGCGTTCAGCCGCAGCCCCGCACTGCCCCGCTCACGCCGCAGGCCGGTTTCATACCGCCTGCTGCCGGGCCGCCCGACGCTTGGCCAGCTCATCCTCGACGACGGGGGCGTCGGCGGCGTGCTCCACCGGAAGCTCTGCAAGTGAGCCCTCGATCTCGCGCCAGACACGACCTACCGCGATCCCGAAGACGCCCTGGCCGCCCTGCACCAGATCGACCACCTCATCCGCGCTGGTGCACTCGTACACGGAGGCACCGTCGCTCATCAGCGTGATGGAGGTCAGGTCCTCCACGCCGCGCTCGTGCAGGGCGTTGATGGCAACCCGGATCTGCTGGAGCGAGACACCGGTGTCGAGCAATCGCTTGACGATTTTCAACAGCAGAATGTCCCGGAAGGCGTATAGCCGCTGCGAGCCCGACCCCTTGGCACCGCGAATGGACGGCTCCACAAGCCCGGTGCGGGCCCAGTAGTCCAACTGCCGGTAGGTGATGCCCGCGGCACGGCAGGCCACCGGCCCACGGTATCCGGTGTTGACGTCCAGTCGCGGGAGCGGGTCACCGAAGAGCATCCCCTGCGTGTGCTGGGGTGCGGTTGCGTGAAGGCTCGCTTCGTTGGCGCTCACTTGCCGGCTCCTGTCAAGATCGGGGCGTACGCGGGGAGGCACGCGCGGGCCGGTCCGCCCGGCCACGGCCCCACGATAGAACCCACAGTGGGATGACTCAACGACAGGCGCGCCGAGAAACCGACTTTGACTTCAGGTTGAGGTTCATCGCCGACTCTCCGGTTCGGCCGTCGGCGCGATATGACGCGGAATACCGACACCCTCACACCGATAGATGTGACGCATTACATATCAACAGTCTCATGAGTCACACGCGTACCGTGTGTCACGAGGTGGGCCGCCCCTACGGCCCACCGCTTGGCTCTACAGGTACCAGGCGTCCTCGGCGACGGCATCGTCCAGCGCCTGCCTCCATTCCCTCAGACGACGCTGCAGCGCCTGCTCCTCTAGGTCCAGGCCTCGCAGCCGCAACAGCGCGCCGGTGGCCTGGATGGGGATCGCCAGAGTGGTGGCCACGACGAGTGCGTCGCTGGGGGTGCAGGGCACCGCTGTCGACTGAGTCGGGTTCTCGGCGTCGAGCACGGCAGTGGCACACATGACACCGTCGGCGTCGACATCCAGTACCACCTGCAGCACCGCCGAGCCGAAGGCTTCCACACAGGCCGCGAACAAGGAGGCCCAGGTCGGCGTGGGACTGCCGGGGGCACTCAACAAGAGTCCCTCGCGGGCACCCACGGGAACAGCCAGCATGGCCGGGCCCCCGTCCTCCATCAGGACGGCGACCAGACCGGAGTTCGGCACCGTTGACCGCACCCCCATAAGCGACATGGTGCGCACACCCATAATCTACGGGCCCGGTGACCGCGTTGTCCCGCAAATGGAGGGACAAGCCGTGTTGTTGTCCGGCTGCGCTCCGGTTCGCTCAGCCCAACGCCTCGACCGCCCGGTGCAGCAGGCTCACGTGCAGGTCGGCGAGCACCGCGGCCAGCTCAGCCGCCGCGTCCTCCCCGGCCGTCGTCGAGCGGTTGCGCTTGTGCCGGGTGGCCAGATCGATCGCATCGGCCTCGCGTTCGGCTGCGCTTCGTACCGCCCGCAGGTTGCGCAGCGGAATGCCCAGCCGGTCGGCCTTGAGAGCCAGCGCCACAGTGGTCAGTGCCCGCGAGTCGAAACGACCGTGGGCATCCGGCGCGATGACACCGACCGCGACCAACTCCTCAATCTGCTCCAGCGTCGCCTCCGAATGGTGCACCAGGTCCTCGGCGTCTAGGGCGCCGCTGACCGTGCGCCCGCCCGACGCCACCACTCGAGCGACCGGAGCCGGAGGCGGGGCATCGACTTGGGCGTCCAACTCGCTCAAGCGCTCGCGGATCACCGACAGGGGCAGGTACTCGTCGCGCTGGGCGGTCAGGGTGTAGCGCAGCCGCTCCAGGTCCGCCGTTGAGTAACGACGGTAACCGTTGCCGACCCGATGCGGAGAGATCAATCCCTCCGCCTCCAGATAGCGCACCTTGGACACGGACAATGCGGGGAACTCTCCCTTGAGGCGCTCGACGACCTCACCGATCTTCATTACCGGCTCGCGGGACACCCCGCGGGGCCACGGCGCGAGCCCTACTCCGTGCGCCGGCTCGCGCGCCGCGACGCGTCGGGCCGCGCCCGTCACTGTGCGGCCCGCTGCTGAGGCGCAGGATGGTAGGTCATGCGGTACTTGCCGATCTGCACCTCGTCACCCGCGCGCAGAGCAGCCTGCTCCACCCGCTGACGATTGACGTAGGTGCCGTTCAAGGAACCGGAGTCCCGCACAGAGAACCCGCCATCGGGCAGCGCGGTGAATACCGCGTGCTTGCGGGAGACGGTGACGTCATCGAGGAAGATGTCGGCACGCGGATGACGTCCGACGGTGGTCTGCGCCGAGTCGAGTAGGAAACGCGCACCGGTTGTCGGTCCCTGCTGTACCAGGAGCAGCGCCGTACCCGCAGGCAGCGCCGTGATCGCGGCACGGTCCTGCGGCGAGATGCCCACGAGCGGAATGTCGGGCTCCGCGGGGACGCCAACGGCCCCGAAGGCCTGGGTCGAGGTGGGGTCCGATTCCATCGGCGTACTCGACAATTTGTTCCCCTCCGGTCGGGCGGTGCCGGTCGCACCGCGGTGGTCCCACCATACCGTTGCTGTGATGTGCCTCCGCAATGCGTGTTCTCGGAATTCCCGCACACATGTGCCGCGCAAGTTCCGCAGTGGCACCGCCGACGGAGGCGGATGTCAGTTCCACTTCTCCTCAACGCGGTCCGGTTCGGCCCACCGCACATGGTAGACACCATCCGGATCATCTACGCGGTGGTAGGTGTGCGAACCGAAGAAGTCGCGCTGCCCCTGGATCAGGGCCGCGGGCAGGCGCTGCGCACGCAACTGGTCGATATAGGCCAGCGAAGCGGCGAATGCGGGCGCGGCCACACCCGCTTGGGCGGAGATCGCCACCACTCGGCGCCAGGCCGGCAGAACCTCGCGCAGCGCCGCGGCGAATGCGGGCGCGGTCAGCAGACTGGCCAGCTGCGGCTCCTCGGTGTAGGCACGGGTGATGTCGTCCAGGAAGCGGGCGCGGATGATGCACCCACCGCGCCAGATCCGAGCCATGGCGCCCAGATCCACGCCCCAGCCGTTTAACTCGGAGGCGGTCGCGATCTCGTCGAAGCCCTGCGCATAGGCGGCGATCTTCGAGCCGTACAGGGCCTGGCGCACGGCATCGACAAAGGCGTCGCGCTCGGCGGTGGTGGACCAGGCCACACCGGCAGCGCCGGCGTCGAGACCCGCGGCACGTACGGCGGCGCGCTGCACGGGCGAGGAGGACGCGGCTCGGGCGAAGGTGGCCTCGGCGATGGCCGGAACGGCGACCCCGAGTTCCAGGGCGGTCCGGGTGGTCCATGCACCGGTGCCCTTCTGTCCGGCGGCATCAACAATCACGTCGACGAAGGGCTCACCGGTCGCGGGGTCGATCCGGTCGAGGACTTCCGCGGTGACATCGATGAGGTAGGAATCCAGTTCAGACCGCTTCCAAGCACGGAACACACCGGCAATTTCGGGCACGGTCATACCCGCGACCCGACGCAGCAACTCATAGGCCTCGGCGATCAGCTGCATATCGGCATACTCGATGCCGTTATGCACCATCTTCACGAAATGACCCGCGCCACCCGGACCGACGTGGGTGCAGCAGGGCACGCCGTCGACGTGGGCGGAGATGGACTCCAGCAACGGCCCCAGCCGCTCGTAGGAGGCCTCAGTACCGCCCGGCATGATCGAGGGCCCCAGCAAGGCCCCCTCCTCGCCTCCGGACACGCCCATGCCGACGAAGTGAATGCCCTGCTCGCGCAGCGAGGCCTCGCGACGCTCGGTGTCCTGATAGAAGGTATTGCCGGCGTCCACGATGATGTCACCGGGCTCGAGTAGTCCGCGCAGTTGCTCAATCACCGCCTCGGTGCCGGCTCCCGCCTGCACCATGATGATCACCGCGCGGGGACGCCGCAGCGACTCCACGAAGGCCTGCGGGTCGCCGGCGGGTACGAAGTCGCCCTCACCGCCGTGGGCGTCGATGAGTCGCTCGGTACGCGCCGGTGTACGGTTGAAAACGGCTACGGAATGTCCGTGACGGGCGAGGTTACGAGCCAGGTTGGCGCCCATCACACCTAGGCCGTACACGCCGATATCCGCAGAGGCGGTCTGCGGGACGAAGTCACTGACTGAACTCATCGATTACCCCTTCTTCCGCCCGTCGGGAACGGGCGGTCCTCCTGACAGGCCGGCCTGGAGCGCTGAAACATGCGCCGACCGTCGGTCCGGCATGTCGCGCAGCCTAACGGTTCCGCAGCCGCCTCGCGCACCGGCGGCGTGTGCTGAGACGAGTCCTGACAGGGCGCCTCTTATAGCGGGCGCGCCGGACGGCGGTCGGCCAATGGCGTTTAGAGTGTTCTCGTTGTCTCGGCGTGGCGGCCAGGTGCCTCACCTACCGCGGTCCCACCGCTTAGCCGCAAGCATCTACCGGGAAGCAGACCAGGAAGGCACAGAAGGCACTCGTGAACCTCTCCCAGACCTCCAGTACACCGACCGCGTCCGGCGGGCACTCGCCTGCGGGAGCGTCCTCCCGCCCTTCGAGCAACCCGTTGCTGGATGCGCGTGATCTGCGCCTGCCCCGCATCGCCGACCCCTGCGTGCTGGTGATGTTCGGCATCACCGGTGACCTGGCGCGCCGCAAGCTCCTGCCGGCCATCTACGACCTGGCCAACCGCGGCCTGCTCTCCCCCAGTTTCTCGTTGGTGGGCGTGGGACGGCGCAGTTGGTCCGACCAGGACATGCGCGCGTATGTCGCGGACGCGGTGCGCGGCGGCGCACGCACCCCCTGGCGGCAGGCGATCTGGGATCAGCTGGCCGCTGGCATGCGCTTCGTCGAGTTGTCCTCCTTCGACGACGACGACGCCTACGACCGGCTCACCCGCACCGTCACCGCACTGGACGCGACCCGCGGCACCAGCGGCAACCGTGCCTTCTACCTGTCGGTGCCCCCGGGCTGGTTCTCCGCCGTAACCGAGCACGTAGCCGCCTCCGGACTCGTGGACGAGGCCCCGGGTTCCTGGCGGCGGGTGATCATTGAGAAGCCTTTCGGCCACAACCGCGCCAGCGCCCAGGAACTGGACGCCGTCGTCTCCCGCATCGTGCGCCCGGACGACGTCTTCCGCGTCGATCACTACCTGGGCAAGGAGACGGTACAGAACATCCTGGCGCTGCGCTTCGCCAACACCATGTTCGAGCCGCTGTGGAACCAGCGCTATGTGGACCATGTCCAGATCACCATGGCGGAGGACATCGGTATCGGCACCCGCGCCGGCTACTACGACACCATCGGCTCTGCACGCGACGTCATCCAGAACCACCTGCTGCAGCTGCTGGCCCTGACCGCCATGGAGGAGCCCACTTCCATGCGCGCCGCCGCCATCCGCGCCGAGAAGGAGAAGGTACTGGCCGCCGTCAAGCTGGAACGGGCCGGCGTTCGCGATCTGGACGCGACCACCGCGCGCGGCCGCTACGAGGCCGGCTTCCAGGGCGGCGTCCCCGTGCGCGGCTACCTTGAGGAGGACGGGGTGGACGCCCACTCGCGCACGGATACCTTCGCCGCGGTGCGGCTGGAGATCGCCAACCGCCGCTGGGCCGGCGTCCCGTTCTACCTGCGCACCGGCAAACGGCTGGCCCGCCGGGTCACGGAGGTGGCGGTGGTGTTCAAACGACCACCCTTCCTGCCCTTCACGGATGCGGCCACGGCCGGTCTGGGCGCTAACACGATCGTGCTTCGTATCCAGCCCGATGAGGGCATCACCATGCGCATGGCCTCGAAGGTTCCCGGCACGCAGATGGAGCTGCGGGATGTGACGATGAACTTCGGCTACGGCGCGTCCTTCAACGAGGAGTCGCCGGAGGCCTACGAGCGGCTCATTCTGGACGCCTTGCTCGGTGACGCCCCGTTGTTCCCGCAGCAGCGCGAGGTGGACCTGTCCTGGCGGATTCTGGACCCGGTGATAGAGCACTGGGCCGGCGCCGGAGAGCCGGAGGGCTATCGACCCGGCTCCTGGGGGCCTCCCTCGGCCCATGACCTGCTCGCCCGCGACGGACGCATCTGGAGGCGCTCATGATCATCAACCTCAACGAGACCACCACCGATGAGATCGTCTCCACACTGCTGGCCGAGGACGTGTCCGGCGGCTCGCGAGTACTCACCCTCGTGATCGACACCGACCGCGCCGGCCTTGAGGAGGCCCTGGTGTCCGCCCACGGGGCCAGTCGGGACCATCCCTGCCGCGTGGTGGCGGTCGTGTCGCCGACCACCGGTTTCAACGATGCCGATGACGAGCGCCACGACACCGGGCACCGTCCCGACGGCTCCCTCGGCCACCTGGACGCCGAGATCCGCCTCGGGCATGACGCCGGTGCCGGCGAGACCCTGGTGCTGTACCCCCAGGGTGAGGCGGCCCGCCACGCCGACACCCTGGTGGTGCCCTTCCTCCTGCCCGATGTGCCGGTGGTGACCTGGTGGCCGTATGCGCCGCCCGTGTGCCCAGCCACGAGTCCGCTCGGAGCCCTGGCCACCACCCGCATCACCAACACGCCCTCTCAGCCGGACCCGTCCTCCGCCCTGGCTGCTCTGGCACCCGAGTACCGGCGCGGCGACATCGACCTGGCCTGGACACGTATCACCCTGTGGCGTGCCATGGTCGCCTCGACTCTGGACTCGCTGCTGTGCGCCGGTGCGGTCCAGGGCGTGGTGGTTGCCGGCGAGCCCCGAAACTCCTCGGTCTCATTGATGATTCGCTGGCTGCGGCTGCGTCTGGGAGTGGCGGTGGACCGGGTGGACGCCCCGGGCATCCCCGGCATTGCCACCATCACCGTGCACACCGACTCCGGGGATCTGGTGATAACGCGCAAGGACCACGAACGCGTGATGATCACCCGCCCCGGCTCCCAGCATCCACAGGTCGTCACCATGGCCCGACGCGAGCCGGTGGCCACCATGAGCGAGGAGCTGCGCCGGCTCAGCCCGGACCTCGTCTACGAAGAGGTTCTGGCCACCTTCGCCGAGGATTCCGCCCAGAGCCCGGCAAAGGCCGCGGTTGCGGAAGAAAGGACCCGCTGATGACCACAGTCGATGCCGCCGTCGTCAACGCGGCCGCGGAGGCCCGCACCCGCCCATCTGTGGTCGTCCACGACTCCCTGGCCCAGGCGTCCGCCACCGCCGCTGCAGAGACCGCCCGGCTGCTCGCCGCCGCCGTCGCCGAGCGGGGCGTCGCCCACCTGGTCCTGACCGGCGGGTCGGGCGGGGAGACGCTTGCTGCGGCGCTGCCCGACGCACTGGCCGCCGTCGGCCTCACACCCGCGCATGGTCTGGAGCACGTGCACCTGTGGGAGGGCGACGAGCGTTTCGTGCCGGCAGACCACCCGGACCGCAACGACCTGCAGGTGACAGGACTGATAGCCGCTGGAATTCCGGAGGCCAATGTGCACCGCCTGCCGGACCCCGAGCAGGTGGAGTCCGTCGACGCGGCGGCCGCCGCACTGGCCGAGGCGCTGCGGGAGGGCGGCCCGGCCGACGGGCGCTTCGACGTCGTCCACGTGGGGCTGGGGCCGGATGCGCACGTGTGCTCGCTGTTCCCGGGGCACCCGGTCGCACCCACCAGCGGCACGGACGTGATCGCGGTGCACAACTCCCCCAAGCCGCCGCCCGAGCGCGTGTCTTTCACCTTCGACGTGTTGCACCGGGCGCGTCGGGTGATGGTGGTGGCCGGCGGGGCCGGTAAGACCGAGGCGGTGGCCAAGGGGCTGGCCGCCCCCGATGTCGTCGCCGCCCCGGCCTCCTGTGCCCGTGGCGAGGCCACGGTCTGGCATCTGGATCGGGCGGCAGCCGCCGGCGTACCCGACTGATTCGGACTGATTGGATCCGCCCGCATCTGAGCCAGCCCGTTGCGTCGTCGGCGTCCACAGCGACCGTTGGCGACGTGCTTCCGCGCCGGCCTGTGGATGCACGCGGGTTGCTCCTGTGCAGGCGAACGCAGCTCGGATACCGTGCTTGTATGAGAATCCAACCAATTGGTTCATCCGGTCTGACCGCCTCCAACCTCATCCTCGGCCTGATGCGCATTAAGGAGTTCAGCGACGCCGAGATCCGCGACCTGGTGGCCACCGCCCGCGGCGCGGGCATCACCATGTTCGACCACGCCGACATCTACGGCCGCGACCACGCCTGCGAGGAGCGCTTCGGCTCGGCCCTGAGGTGGTCCGCCGCCGAGCGCGAGCAGGTGGTACTGCAGACCAAGTGCGGCATCCGCTGGGGCTGGTTCGACTTCTCCGCTCAGCACATCCTTGAGTCTGTAGACGCCTCCCTCAAGGCGCTGCGCACGGACTACCTGGACGTGTTGCTGCTGCACCGTCCCGACGCGCTGGTCGAGCCGGAGGAGGTGGCCTCCGCCTTCGACTCCCTCGCCGCCTCCGGGAAGGTGCGCCACTTCGGCGTCTCCAACCACACGCGCGGCCAGCTGGAGCTGCTGCGCGCCACCGTGGACCAGCCGCTGGAGGTCAACCAGCTGCAGCTGTCCCTGACGCATGCGGACATGATCGCCGAGGGCGTGGCCCTAAACATGCGCCACGACCAGTCGGTGGTGCGCACCGACGGCATCCTCGACTACTGCCGCCTGACCAACACCACAGTTCAGGCCTGGTCTCCCTTCCAGTCCGGTGACGGCTCCGGCCCGTTCCTGGGCAACCGGGAGCGCTACGGCGAGCTGAACGACGTCGTGGACCGCCTGGCCGCCGAGTACGGCGTGACCCCGGAGGCGATTGCCACCGCCTGGATCACCCGCCACCCCGCCCGTATTCAGGTGGTGCTGGGCACCACCCGCCCGGAGCGGGTCGAGGCCGCGGCCGCCGGCTCCGAACTGGGGCTGGCTCGCGAGCAGTGGTACGAGGTGTTCCGCGCCGCCGGCTACATCGTTCCCTGAGCCGCCTCCGGCCGCGGAACCCGCCCATCATGCTGTCTCGTCTCCACCGATCCGCCCGGACGGTGCCGGCGGCCTGCGCGCTTGCGGCGGCGCTCGTCCTGACTCCGTGCGCGGTCGCGCCCCCGGCGGCAGCGGATACCGCGAGTTCGCTGGATGCGCCAACCGCGGCCGCTGTCTCCTGGGACGAGCGCGAGCGGCTCGTGCTGGGCGCGGCGGAGGCTTTGGACGCGCTCGAGGCCTTGCCGGAGGACTCCCCCGCCGCCGTCTCCTGGGGTGAAGGGGGTTCGCGCACCGGCTGGTTCGGCCAGGCGTGGATGGACGTCGATGGGGATGGCTGCGACACCCGCAACGAAATCCTGGCCCGGGACCTGACCGACGCGGACTTCTCCCGCGAGGACGGCACGCAGGACATCGAAGCCGGGCGCGGTCAGGGGGCGGCCGTCTGCCCCGACGCCACGGTCTGGTTCGGCACGCTGCACGACCCGTACACCGGTACCCAGATCGCCTTCGAGCGGGGACAGGACACCTCCGACGCCGTTCAGATCGACCACGTGATCCCGCTGAACTACCTGTACGCGCACGGGGCCTGGCAGTGGGATCAGCGCCGGCGTCTGCTGGTCGCCAATGATCCATTGAATCTGCTGGCGGTGGATGGCGCGGCCAATCAGGAAAAGTCCAACTGCGGCCCGGCCACCTGCCCGGCCGGTTCTACGGAGACGGGTACCTGGACCACCGCCACCGGGCCGGGCTGGTGGCCGCCCGAGACCGGCTATCGCTGCGAGTACGCCCGGCGCTTCGTGAGCGTCGCCTCGGCCTACGAACTCGGCCTACCCGACGCAGACGTATCCGCGCTGCGCGAGGTACTGACCGACTGCGCCGCCGGCGGCAACGGTGCCCCGTCGGTCACTGAGCGCATTCGTAGTGTCGGTGTGCGGGTGAGCCAAGCCGTGGCCCACAACCGCGGATACACCCTGATCTGCGCCGCCGGGGCGCTGCTGATCGGGGCGGGCCTGGTGGCTCGCGGCCGTACCGCTCTCCCCCGGCACCCCCGCCGGCGTCGACGCCCCCGCCGGCGCGGCTCTCACCGAGATCGGTAGAAGTTACGTGCCGAGGTC
>NZ_JAUMUL010000126.1 GCF_030530635.1 Actinomyces sp. | reverse complement strand
TCCGAACCGACGGCGCCCACTCACCTATTCAATGGATGGGACGAATGCCTGCTCCAGCAAGGATCTCCAGCAGACCTTGTTCCCTCCAGGCGTCGTCCCAGAGCCAACGTACGACTCGCATGCCGGTAGCGCTCTCAATGTCAAGCTCTCGGCGCCGCTCGGCGAGGAGAACGTTATCCACCGGTCTGCCCGTCAGCTCCCGTCCGTACTTAACCCGACCGTCGAACTCCCCAATCACACCGTGCTCAGGCCAGATGAAGTCGACCCGTCCAAGCAGCCCGCCACGCTGATCCCGCACCGGCTCCTGCAAAGCAGGCATGGGTAAGTGATGTTCGATCATCACCGCTCGACTCAAGCTCTCCCCGGGAGACTCGGAATCCGGGTCAGCCGCCTGGATCGTCCGGCGTAGGCGCTGTCTCCCCCATGTTCGCTCCGGAGCCGCGGCAGTGATCCCATCTTTCGTCACCCGACCCTCTCTCAGCATGGCGTCGAAGCCGGCCAATACATAGCGCAACGGTCGGCGGCGTCCAAGATCCGCGAGGGTCTGCGCCACCGAGGCAACCGACACGCCATCGTCAAGCACCGTCTGGAAGTCGCAGCCGGCACGCAGGGTATGAATCCCCATCGACGATCGTCCACCATCGCGCCCGGGCCGCACCACCTGAACCTGCTTTGGAATCTCACCCACCAGCGGAATCCCATGTATGACAGCCGCCGACTCCCTGGCGAGCACGGCGCCTTCCAGTGCTCCAGTGAGTCGAGCGGCGATGACCTTGACCCGATGCGCCTCAGACCGAGTCAGACCCTGGAGGTCTCTACGCTGCACGTATGCACCACGCAGGATGCGGACAAGCTCCCCGCCGGGGCGTGCGGACCGGGCAAGGGTGCCCTTGTCCAGCCCGCACCCGGCGAGTTCAGATGACAATAAGATCGGAATCGGTGAAGTCCACATGTTTCCACGGTGCACCCCGGCAGTGGCGCGCGTCCGAAGTCCTGTGAATGCGCAGAGCGGTGCCCTGCGCGAACGCGGCCTGTGGACCTTGGTGGACTTCGGCGACGCGGCCGCCCTCCGCATGGGAAAGCGAGTGCCGTGCCGTTCGCCGCGCCCCCGTTGGACCGCTGTCCGCCGGTTGGACCCCTGTTCCCCCGTTGGACCGACCACCGTAACCGCCGGTTACAGCGGTCCAACCGCGCGTGAGCGGTCCAAGTAGGTCTCCGTAGGCGTACTCCCCGAGGGCAGGGGCCGGGGCACGAGCACACAGGCGCGCCACAACGTCACCTTTCGGTTGCACTGCACCAGCTGCCGACGAATCAGGCACCTCCGCAGGACCGGTCGGCTGCCGCCCAGGCCCGGCATGTGAGATTCTGTTCCGAGCAACAGGAGCGGCCGGCACGCCGCCCCTTGCCGTTCAGCAGCACGGATAAGAAGGTCGGTTCCATGAGCCAGCAGGCCCAACAGCCCAAACAGCCTCCGACGGCGCCTCCGTCCTCCTCCTCAGCGGCCTCATCGACGCTCAGCGAGCTTGTGACCCGCATCTCGGAGAACGTCTCCGCCCTGGTGCACGGAGAGATCGACCTGGCCAAGGCCAAGGGCAAACGCATGGCCGCCACCATGGGGGTGGGCGGAGGGCTCCTCGCCGCGGGCGGGGTCGTCGCCCTGTATGGCCTGGGGTTCCTGCTGGGGTCCATCGTGGAACTGATTGCCCTGGCCCTGCCGCTGTGGGCGGCCAAGCTGATCGTCGCCACGGTGCTGCTGATCGCGGCCGCCACCACCGCCAGGCTGGGTCTGCAGCGTCTACAGGCGGCCAAGGCCGACATGCCCGATCCCAAGGGCGCCATCACCCGCGACCTAGACACCGTCAAGTCCGCCGCCGCCACCGGCTTCGAGAAGGGCAACCAGCAGTGAGTGAGAAGAATCCGGCCGACGCGGCCACCCCGGAGGAGATCGAGGCCCGCCTCGAGGCACTGCGCGCCTCGGTCGTGAATGACGTCGAGGAATTGGCTCAGCGGCTGGCCCCCAACGCCCTGAAGGCGGCGGCCCGCTCCACCACCGAGGCGACCGTGGCCGACCTGCGGAAAAGGGCCCAAACCGCGGCAACCGGGTTGAAGGCCCGCTTGCAGGGCGATGCCGACACCCCGTCGCTCTTCGCCGACGCCCCGAGAGGAGACAGCCTCTCGCTCATCGAGCGGGCACGGCGCCTGCTCAACGACGCCCAGGACGGGGATCCGCAGGCGCTGGCCCTGGTCACCGGCGCTGTGGCGGCACTGGCCGGATTGAGCGTATTCGCCCTGGTCAAGGCCCTGCGCCGCTGACCCTGGTGCCGGGTCCGTCGCCTTCTCCGAGTCCGTATTCCCGGAACCGCAGCACTCCCATCCGTGGGCCTTACCACGGTCGACGTGCTGCCACCGGAATGGTATTCCGACGCGGCAACGTTGTACGGTTGCCTCACGACACATTTGCCCAGTTGATGCGCGCCCACGGCGCGCCCAGAGATACGTTGGAGGGGGTCGAGCCTATGGGGCGCGGCCGTCAGAAGGCCAAGGCGACCAAG
>NZ_JAUMUL010000070.1 GCF_030530635.1 Actinomyces sp. | reverse complement strand
ATTACCGGGTCGCGATTTTACTGTGTCGGGATAGTGCTGGGTCCCGCCACCAGTGCGCCGGTCCGGTGACGACGAAGCGTGGGGGGCGGCCGGGCCAAACGGCCCGACCGCCACCCACGGCGACTATTCGGTTGTCCGTGCGGGCCCGCTCACCCGCGGTTCATGACCGAGAGCCGCCGACATCGAGCGGGCTCGCGTCCGCCTACTCGGCGTTTGCCGGAGAGGTTGATGCGGAACTCGCCATTCGGCGAGACTTCCAACTGCGGTTATCCTCGATCGGACGGGAGAAATGCCGGTTGGGCGGCACCGAGGTGACTGCCCGAACGCCTCCGGAGTTCGTGACCTGGGTGGAGTTCTGCTGCTCGTTACCGGTGGTTGTGCTCGGAGCGGCGTCGTCACCGGCAGCGACCGTGCTCTGACCGTCCTCGGAGGTCCTCGTAGTGCTCCCACTGGTTGAGCCGGTGCTGCCTCCGGTGTTAGCGGCCTCGGCGGTGAAGTTCGGACGGGCGACGAATGACAGGTCCGCCTCCAGCACCGGGTTCAGGTCGGTGATGTTGACGCCGTCGCCGGTGCCGGTGGAGTGGATCAGCTTGCCATCGCCCATGTAGATCGCGGCGTGGTAGACGTTGCCGAAGTAGGTGGCCTCGGTGCCGGCGCGCACCTGGTCGATGCGGCCCTCGGGGTCCTGCGCGGAGAAGAACAGGATGTCCCCGCGCTGGTAGTTGCCGTTGGTCTCCAGCCACAGGTCGCCGTTGGCGTAGAACCAGCTGGCCAGGTTGTTGGCCCGCCAGATCTTGGAGGTGGTGGGGTCCACACCGAAGTCGACCGCGTAGCCGACCTGGGTGTTCTCATTGGAGACGTACGTGGTGTGCTGATAGTCCCAGCCGAGCAGCACCATGCTCACGAAGGTAGAGCAGGTCACCCCGTAAGGCGCGCTCGTGCTGCTGTGCACCACCGTTCCCGTCAGGGGGGTGGGCCGACTGGAGTCCCAGATGAGCTGGCCACCGGCGTCGTAGAAGGTCTGAGCACGGGTGAGGAGGTCCTCGACGGCGGCGGAGTCGGCATTGCGCGTGGGGGAGGTGGGCAGGCCCTGCGGCACAGCCCAGGTGTTGTCCGCGAGCGGGACGGCGATATTCCCCTCAATTCCGTCAGGAAGAGTGTTCGTGACGGTGAAGCGCATGCCCGCGCCGTCGTCGGCGGCCTCATCGCCCGCCGTGTAGACCGTGCCGGACAGGCTGGAGGCGGACATCAGGTCCGCGGTGGTGTCGAACTGGGGCGCTGCCTGAGCCGGTGCGGCTGGCAGCGCTGCCGCGACCGCCAGGGTGGCCGTAACGGCCACCCCGGTGCTCAACGCGGCACATCGGTGAAGTGATCTGAGAAGTGACAATGGTCAGGGTCTCCTGTGCGTTGGTGGAGGTTGACGCTGCGGATGAACCGTTTTCCCGGAGAACCAGGGGCTAGATCCGGTGCAGCCTAGGGCTACGCACCCAACCAGGCTCCAGGACTCGAGGCCGAGCGAGTGCGTAATCAACACGTTAGATGAAACCCCGGCGACGCGCCACGGCGTGTCGCCAACAACGTCCTCGACTTGGTCACACTCAGGACACGTAGCTTGTGTGGGTCGCTGGGAGCCTGCCCTAGTTTCGTGCGGTTCTGGAGGGTATTTCACCCACGCCCGGCGCGAACAGGGGGCGGCCGGAGGCGAAACCTGTCGGCGGTATCGGCTAGCGTCAGGGGGGTTAGACAGCCGAAGGGACCAAATGCCGATGAACGATTCCGGACAGATCCGCGTGGCGGAGCGCTCTGCCAAGAAGAGTGGCCGCGGCGGTGACAAGGGGGGCTCCAAGCAGGGGGGTGGGCGTCGTCGCGGGGCGCTGGGCAATCCGCTGCTGTGGCTGACCCCCTTCGTGATGCTCGTGCTGTTGGGCTGGGCCCTGTTCACCTCCGCCGGCGGCTACCGCACCATTGACACCTCCGATGGTCTGGCCATCCTTCAGGACGCCCCGAAGACCGTCGAGTCCGTGACCGTGATCGACGGCACGCAGCGTGTGGAGCTGGATCTGACCGAGGACTACACCAGGCGGCCCAAGGCGGAGGGTGAGAGCTCCCAGAACGTGGGTCGGCGCGTTCAGTTCACCTACACCGATGCGCAGGCCGGGCAGGTCAACCGGCTCGTTCAGGCCGCCAACCCCTCCGGCGGCTACAACTCGGTGGTGCCCACCACCACCTGGTGGTCCTCAATGCTGCAGCTGCTGCTGCCGATGGTGATTTTCGTGGCCTTCATGTGGTGGTTCATCGGCCGCATGGGCGGCGGACGTAACGGCGCCTTGGGCTTCGGCCGCTCCAAGGCGAAGGTCGGCTCCAAGGAGATGCCCGACGTCACCTTCGACGACGTCGCCGGGGAGGACGAGGCGGTCGAGGAACTGGAGGAGATCCGCGAGTTCCTGTCCGAACCCGAGAAGTTCCAGGCGGTGGGCGCCAAGATCCCCAAGGGCGTGTTGCTGTACGGGCCGCCCGGCACCGGTAAGACGCTCCTGGCCCGCGCGGTGGCCGGCGAGGCCGGCGTGCCCTTCTTCTCCATGTCCGGTTCGGAATTCGTGGAGATGTTCGTAGGCGTGGGCGCTTCCCGTGTGCGCGACCTGTTCGAGCAGGCCAAGGAGAACGCCCCGGCCATTATCTTCGTCGACGAGATCGACGCCGTCGGCCGCCACCGCGGCTCCGGCATGGGCGGCGGACACGACGAGCGCGAGCAGACCCTCAACCAGCTGCTGGTGGAGATGGACGGCTTCGATGCCACCACCAACGTCATCCTCATCGCCGCCACCAACCGGCCCGACGTCCTCGACCCCGCCCTGCTGCGCCCCGGCCGCTTCGACCGGCAGGTATCGGTGGAGGCCCCCGACATGGCCGGCCGTGCCGCCATCCTGCGTGTACACGCCAAGGGCAAGCCCATGACCCATGACGTCGACCTGGACCAGGTGGCCAAGCGCACCCCCGGCTTCACCGGCGCCGACCTGGCCAACGTCCTCAACGAGGCGGCGCTGCTCACCGCCCGCTCCAACGCCCAACTCATCGACAACCGGGCCCTGGATGAGGCCATCGACCGGGTCATCGCCGGTCCCCAGAAGCGCACCCGCGTCATGAACGACCATGAGAAGGCCGTCACCGCCTACCACGAGGCCGGCCACGCCCTGTGTGCGGCCGCCGGCGCCTACTCCGACCCGGTCACCAAGGTCACCATCCTGCCGCGCGGCAAGGCCCTGGGCTACACCATGGTCATGCCCGCCGACGACAAGTACTCCACCACCCGCAACGAACTGCTCGATCAGCTGGTCTACGCCATGGGCGGGCGCGCCGCGGAGGAGATCGTCTTCCGCGACCCCACCACCGGGGCCTCCAACGACATCGAGAAGGCCACCGCCACCGCCCGCAAGATGGTCACCGACTATGGCATGACCCGCTCCGTGGGGGCGGTGCGCCTGGGCACCACCGAGAATGAGACGGTCCTGGGCCTGAACGCCACCAACCGCGATTTCTCCGAGGACGTCGCTGCCGCCGTCGACGCCGAGGTCCGTGCCCTCATGGACGCCGCCCACCGGGAGGCCTGGGAGATCCTGGTGCGCAACCGGCACGTCCTGGAGGACCTGGCCACCCAGCTGCTGGAGAAGGAGACCCTGCTGGAGAAGGACTTGGAGCAGATCTTCGCCCCCGTCATCCGCCAGCCGCGCCGCCCCCTGTGGCACTCCGACGACGCCCTCGTCCTGACCGACGACGTCGCCGCCACCTTCGGCGCGGCCGCCAAGGCCCCCGACCGCCACGCCGCCAAGGCCGCCCAGATCGCCCCCCAGGCCTCCGACGCCGTCGCGCCCGGCGCCGCACCGGATGCCGGAGGCGGTCAGCAGCCCGCCGACGCCGATCACAGCCCGGAGTCCGAGGAGCGGGGCGGGGACTGGAGACAGTGGTGACCGGCTATGATCCCGACGGCGTGCGCCGCGCCGTGCGGGACCTGCTGATCGCCGTCGGCGAGGACCCGGACCGCGACGGGCTGCGCGACACCCCGGACCGGATCGCCCGCGCCCTGGCGGAGATGTTCTCCGGCCTGAGCGAGGATCCGGCCTGCCACCTGGAGACCGTCTTCGACGCCGCCCACCAGGAGATGGTGCTGGTGCGGGACATCCCCCTGTACTCGGTGTGCGAGCACCACCTGCTGCCATTCCACGGGGTCGCCCACGTCGGCTACATACCCGGCGAGGACGGGCGCGTCACGGGCCTGAGCAAACTCGCCCGTCTGGTGGAGGGCTACGCCCGCCGTCCCCAGGTGCAGGAGCGGCTCACCTCCCAGATCGCTGACGCCATGGTGGAGCGGTTGGGAGTGCGCGGCGTGATCGTGGTGATCGAGGCCGAGCACCTGTGCATGTCCATGCGGGGCGTGCACAAGCCCGGCGCGAACACGGTGACCAGTGCAGTGCGCGGCGTCATGCGCAACGCCGCCACCCGCTCCGAGGCCATGAGCCTGGTGCTCGGCCGCCGCGCCTGAGCGGGGCCGACGTCGATTGGGGGCGCTTCAGGCGGCTGAGGCGGTGGATGCTGTGGGCGCTCGCAGGTGCAGCGCATTCACCTGCGGCGACGTCGGCGATGTATCTCAGGCACATCGAGTTCGGGGACGGCGCGACGCATGAAGGAGTCGAACTCCGGCACAGTGAACGCGGCGTACCCGTGCTGAGGTGTGTAGAGCAGACCCATTTCGATGAGCTGTGAGCGTATGGGGCCCAGCTGGGATGACTCGCGTTTCATGAGGGAAGCGACCTCGGAGGCCTTCTGCGGTTCGGGGCCCAGCTCGGCCATGGCCCGCATGTACGCCGTCTGTAGTGGTGTGGCTCGGTCGAGGCGTACTCTGAAGAACGAGCTGTCCAGCTTGGCCTCGTATGCCTCGCGTGCGGTGGAGATGTCCTCAGCCGTGATTTGTCCGTCCTTGGCGACGATCCACGCCTGGTAGCCCAGTTCTTGCAAGAAGTACGGGTAGCCGTGGGTGATGCCGACAGCCAAATCCGCCGCTTCGGCTGTGAAAGTGACGCCCTCCGCCTGGGCAGGTTCTATGATGGCTCGGCGCGCCTCCTGCTCGGTCAGCGAGTCGATCCGCGGGAATCTGAATAGGCGTTCGGCATAGGACTTGGCGTCACCGGCGAGTTCGGCGATTTGGGGCAGGCCCGCACCGACGAAGGTGATGGGGAGTTTCTTCTGCACGGACTTGTGGACGGCCTGGATCAGAGACTCCAACTGCTTCTTGTTGAGGAACTGGACTTCATCAATGAGGACGACGACGCCCGCCTTCTTCTCCTTGGCGACGTCTCCGACCGCCAGGAACACGTCGGTAAGATCCAGGCCCAGGTCACCGTTGTCGGCGTATCCATCAGATGCCGGGACGTCCCAGGTAAAGGAGATGCTCCCCTCCTGATCCACGGACAGTATGAAGGAACTGAGCACCGCCGCCGCATGACGAGCGCGTTCCCCCCACCTGCGCCGGGGCGACAGGTGCAGGAGCGCGGCCCGGAACTTTGCGAAGATCATCTGCCGGAACGCGCTCTCGTCATGTTTGGACGCCTCCATCTCAATGACCTCCCAGCCCGCCTCCTCCGCGATTTCGGCGAACCGGCTGAGCAGCACGGTTTTGCCGACGCCCCGAAGACCGGTGATGATCATCGACTGCTCGGTGCGTCCACGCTTGAGGCGCTCGAGCAGAACAGAGAAGTCCTCAGTCTGTCCGTCGCGTCCGATCAGGGCCTCGGGGGTGGCGCCGGCGTTGGGCGTGTACGGGTTGCTCACGTTGTCCACGAGGTCATCTTACTTGTTTTATTGTGTTTTATTGTCATCCAATAAAACGATGTCAATAGGGGTGTGTGGCCCGCCGCCACCCGCTCCGAGGCCATGAGCCTGGTGCTCGGCCGCCGCGCCTGAGCGGGGCCGACGTCGCCCGCCACCGCCCGCCCGGAGCTCCGGCTGCCGGTGGACCGGCGCGCCACGTGGGTGTCCCCCCGGCTTCGTGCCGGGGTTGTGTCCGCGAAATCCTGGGGAATCCGGTCGCGTCCGATAGCCTGGGGGCGTGAACGCGATCCCTATCAAGGCCCCGGCGCCGCTGCCACAGCCGCTCACCGCGGCCTCCGCGGCGGGCCGTACCCTGGTCATGGGGGTCGTCAACGTCACCCCGGACTCCTTCTCCGACGGCGGCCGCTGGCAAACCACCGAACTCGCCGTCGCCCACGGCCGGCAGCTGTTGGCCCAGGGGGCCGACATCCTCGACATCGGCGGCCAGTCGACCCGGCCCGGTGCCGCCCCGGTAAACGTCACGGACGAGCAGAGCCGCGTGCTGCCGGTCGTCCGTGCGCTCGCCGACACCGGTGCCGTCGTCTCCGTAGACACCCTGCACGCCGAGACCGCCCACGCCGCCGTCAGAGCCGGAGCCCGGATCATCAACGACGTCTCCGGCGGGCTGGCCGACCCGGACATGCACCGGGTTGTCGCCGCCGCGGGCGTGGTCTACATCTGCCAGCACTGGCGCGGCACCCCCGAAACCATGGACGGCCTGACCGACTACGGTGACGGCGGTGTTCTCGCCGGAGTCGAGGCGGAGCTGCGCATGCGGCTGAGCGAGCTCGACGCCGCCGGGGTGCGCCCGGAGCAGATAGTGCTTGACCCGGGTCTCGGCTTCGCCAAGACTCACCCCCAGTCGTGGGAGCTGCTGGCCGCCACCGGGCGGTTGGTGGCCGACCTGGGACGACCCGTCCTGATCGGCGCCTCCCGCAAGCGCTTCCTCGCCGCCGCCACGGTCCCCGAGGCCGCCTCCGACCCGCTTGCCCGTGACGCCGCCACCACCGCCACAACCGCCCTGGCCGCCGCCGCCGGCGCCTGGGCCGTGAGAGTCCACGAGGTCCCGGCCAATCGGGACGCCGTCCGCACCGCTTCCCTCTGGAAGGAAAACCGATGAGTACCAACCACGCCACCCCTGACAGGATTGCTTTGACGGGCTTATCCGCCCGCGGCTACCACGGCCTCCTTCCCTTCGAGCGCACCGAGGGGCAGCTGTTCACCGCCGACGTCACCGTCTTCCTGGGGGACCGCGGCACCGCGGTCGCCGCCGTCACCGACTCGGTGACTGACGCCGTGAACTATGTGGACGTCGCCCGCGCGGTCGTAGGCGTCATTGAGGGTGAACCGGTCGGCCTCATCGAGACGCTCGCCGAGCGCATAAGCGACACCGTGCTCGCCTTCCCGCGCGTCAGCGCCGTGGAGGTCACCGTCCACAAGCCCCAGGCACCACTGGACGTCGCTTTTGACGACGTGTCCGTAACCATCTCCCGCAATGCCGACGCCGCCGGTGAAGCCTCCATGAACGTGGCGGCGGCGCCCGCCGTGTCACCCTCCCCGGCCCCCGCCGCGTCGGCCCCGCTGGCCGCACCCCTCTCGGAGGAGGCCGCCTGGGGAGAGCAAGCGGCCTTCGCCCCGGTCGCCGCCTCCCCGACCCCCGCGCCCGCCGCCCCCGCTCCGGTGAGCGGCTTGGAGGACGAGCCTGCCGCCGTGGAGGCTGCGGCTCCGGTGAGCGGCTGGGAGGCTGAACCATCCGCCGCCCCCGCCCCTGCCGAGGACTTTGCCGCACCCGGTCCGGTCGCCGCCTCCCCGGCGGCCTCCGCACCTGCCGAACCGCTTGTCGGCCCGCAGTTCGGCGGCGTCGCTTCGGAGCCGGAGGCAGTTTCCGCCCAGCCGTCGCACGAGCCCTGGCCGATCGACGCCCCGCAGGCCCCCGCCGTCGCGCCGGCTCCGATCCCAGAGGCGGTCCCGGCGCCCGTCCCGCAGCCCCCGGCCGACCCTCTCACCGTGCGTCCGCAGGCGCCGGTCGAGTTGGTCATCGCCCTGGGCGGCAATGTCGGCGGTGTGGTGCCCTCGCTGCGCACCGCGGTCGGCACCCTGCGCAACACCGACGGCATCGACGTCACGACCGTCGCCCCGCTGGCCCGCACGGCCGCCGTCGTTGATGACGGCGAGGAGCAGCCGGACTACCTCAACACCGTGGTCCTGGCCACCACTACCCTCTCCCCGCGGGAGGTGCTGGCCGTCTGCCAAGACCTGGAGGCCGCGGCCGGGCGTGTGCGCACCCGCCCCCAGGGGCCCCGCACGCTCGACGCCGACATCATCACCTACGAGGGCGTCACCTCCACCGAGCCGGAACTCACCCTGCCGCATCCGCGCGCCGCGCAGCGGGCCTTCGTCCTGACCCCCTGGGCGCAGGCCGACCCCTTCGCCGAGATCGGCGACCAGTCCGTCGCCGCCCTGGCCGAGACCGCCCCGGACCGCGACGGCGTGCGCTGGTTGGCGCTCGACTGGCTCGACTCGGATCACCTCCCGGCCCTGCCGACCGGGCAATATGTCGCCCCGCCGGAGGTGGAGGAGGCCCCCGCGGCCGAGGCCCCGGCTGAGCCGATCGATGCGGGGGCTGATGCCGCGCAACCGGCCGATCCCTGGCAGCCCCAGCCCGAACCGGTGGCGCAGCCCGCCGCCCCCGCGCCGCCGGAGGTAATGGCGGAGCAGCCGTGGCCCGCGGAACCTTCCCCATCCGGACCCGTCGGCCCCGCCCAGTACGGGCGGCCACAGCCGGTCCAGCCCTGGCCGCAGTCGGCCCCACTGCCTTCCCACTCTGAGCAACTCCCGCAACAGCCCGAGCCGGGCCAGTCCCACGCCCGCCATGTGGCGGAACCCGTGGACGCCGAGGCGCCCGCCGCCCCGCCGCAGTCACCCGTGGCCCCAGCCCCGGCGGACGGCGATGAGGCGGCCGCCGATGAACACGAATGGGCCGCGCCGCCGAACTGGAACGACGTCATCGGCGGCCGTAACGGCCAGGAACTATGATGCGGCGCACGCGCTGGACGACTGTCCTCGCGTGCTTCGTCGGGCCCGGAGTGCTCGCCTGGGCGGCCTCCGACCTCATGCTGGGCCACCGCGGCTGGACCCTTTCGCTCACGCCGTGGGGTGCCGCCGTCGCCATCGTCATCGCGACGAGCGTGCTGGTCGCCGGACTGGCGGTGCGGCGCCTGCGCGAACACGAACCGACCTGGATGACCCCCTTGGGGGCCGCCACCACCGCTGCGGCCGCGCAGGCCTCGGCCCGGGTCGGGGCGGTGATCGGCGGCGTCTACGCCGGCGGGCTCGCCGTTGCGCTACTGAACCTGGACTCGCCGGCCATGATCTCGCTGGCCTGGTCCGCCGGCGCCTGTCTGAGCGCCTGCGTGCTGTGGAGCGGCATCGGACTGCTCGTCGAACACTGGTGCGCCATCGGTGAAGACGATGACGACGACCTGCGTTCCAGTTCCCCGCCACATGGAAGCACCGCCTGAGCCGGATGGTTCATGCTCCGGTGCGAGAAGGCCTCACGCGGGGGCGGTCGGGCGGGCACGCATCCCGATCCTTGTTTGTCAGGGCACGCGGCCGCCGTATCTACCGATCTCGGCGGTAACGTCTACCGATCTCGGCGGTGATTACGGCGCAGGCGCCGTGCTCGTGAGAGCATCGCGGCATGCCCAGTGCTTTCGGCCTGCCTGCCGCCCCCGAACCACAGCCGCATGGCCGCAGCCCTGCCGCCTCCCCGGATACGCAGTCCTCCGCCGCCGGTGAGACCCCGATGACCTCGGCCCCACAGGCGGCATCCCCTTCGGCCTCGACCCGACCGGCGCGCCCCGGCCGACTCGGCGTCGGCATTATCAGCGCCGGCCGGGTCGGCGCCGTCCTCGGCTCCGCCCTGCGGGCCGTGGACCATCAGCTCATCGGCGTGCACGCCGTCTCCGAGGCCTCACGCGAGCGCGCTGAACTGCTCCTACCCGGCGTTCCCCTGCTGGACGTGGAGGAGATCATCGAGCGTGCCGAACTGGTGCTGCTGGCCGTCCCCGACGACGCCCTGGCCGACCTGGTCCGGGGACTGGCAGACCTCGGGCGGTGGCAGCCCGGGCAACTGGTGGCGCACACCTCCGGCGCCCACGGGATCGGTGTGCTCGAGCCCGCCCGGCGCTGCGGCGCCATCCCCCTGGCGATCCACCCGGCCATGACCTTCGGCGGCTTCACCACCGACGTCGCCCGACTGGTCGGCTGCCCCATGGCCGTAACCGCTCCCGCGGCCGTGCTGCCGATCGGGCAGGCGCTTGCGGTAGAACTGGGCGGCGAGCCCTTCGTCCTGCCGGAGGAGTCCCGCCCCGCCTACCACGCCGCCCTCGCCCACGGCGCCAACCATCTGGTCACCCTGGTGAACCAGGCGGTGCGCATACTGGCGGCCGCCGGCGTGGAGGACGGTGCCGCCATCCTCTCCCCGCTGCTGTCGGCCGCCCTCGATCGCGCCCTGCGTGAGGGCGAAGCCGGGCTGAGCGGTCCGGTGGCGCGCGGCGACGCCGGTACGGTGCACGCCCACTTGGCGGCCCTGACCCGGCTGCGCGACGTCGACGGGCAGGGCCTGGACGATGTCGCGGACACCTACCGGGCGCTGGCCCGGGCGACAGTCACCCGTCGTGCAGCCACCGGTGCACTGGGGGAGCCGCAGGTCCGGGCCCTGCGTGACGTTCTCGGGGACCACGGTGCAGACTCCGCCGAGCAGCCCCCGGAGCAGATCATCTAGCGTTGAGTCATGACCGCCTCGACCTGCCCGGACGTCCCCGTCCCCCACGCCGCCGGCCCCGCACTCGCCCGCACCCGGGAAGAACTCGCCTCTGCGCTGGCCGCCGACACCGCCCCGCGCGCCGTCGTGATGACCATGGGCGCCCTCCACGAGGGCCACTTCGACCTTGTGCGTGAGGCCGCTCGCCGCGTCGGAGCGTCCGGCACCGTCGTCGTCACGATCTTCGTCAATCCGCTTCAGTTCGCGCCCGGAGAGGACCTCGACGCCTACCCGCGTACCCTCGAGGCAGACCTGAAGGGCCTTTCCGGCGTCCTGACCGGCCCCGGCGGCGCCCTCACAGTGGGCCGCCTGGTGGTCTTCGCCCCCACCCCCGAAGTCATATACCCCGACTTTGATCCGCAGGTGCGCATCGACCCCGGCCCGCTGGCCACCGTCCTGGAGGGACGCACCCGACCCACCCACTTCGCCGGCGTCTGCCAGGTGGTGCTGTCCCTGCTGCATCTGACCGGGCCCCAGTGGGCCGTGTTCGGGCGCAAGGACGCCCAACAGCTGGCGATCGTGAAAGCGATGGTGCGAGACCTGGCGGTCCCGGTGGAGATCGTCCCCGTGGACATCCGCCGCGAAGCCGACGGCCTGGCCATGAGTTCGCGCAACGCCTACCTGTCCGACGATGAGCGGGGGCGTGCCCTGGCCCTGTCCCGGGCGCTGGACGCCGGGCGGGCCGCCGCCTACCGGGGCGCCGACCCGGTCGCCATCCGGGCGGCGGCCCAGGAAACCCTGGACGCCGCCGCCGGCGTCGAGGTCGACTACGTGGCTCTCGTCGACCCCGATTCCTTCATCGACCTGTCAGGTGCGGGGATCGGCCTGGAACCACAGGCGCAGCCGCGGGGCGCGGGGCGGGGCGGCGCGTCCGGCGCCGCCTCCAGCCGCGGGCTGCTGGCGGTCGCCGCCCGCGTGGGCACCACCCGACTGATCGACAACACGCTCATCGACTTGAGTTGAACCCTCCCGGCCGGGCGGACCCGCATCAGGGCAGGAGCCGATCCCGTGCTGGCCCCGGGCGGTGACGCCAATCGGGCACCCCAACGAGGGACACTGTGCTGGGAGCCTCCTACTACGGGAGGATGCATATGGTCCAAACGCTTTGCGATGCTCGATGAGACATAAACTTCAGGAGCCAGCATGCCCCATACCTCTGCGCACCCCACCGCTGCACCTGCGGTGGCAGATCCCTTCGCCCCCGACGGCATCATCTTCCGGCCTGTATCCCCACGGTTGATCACCGCGCGCCTGGTCTCCAACCTGGTATTCAACGGTGTGTGCCTGATCGGCTTCGTGGCCGCGGGAATTTGGGCGAGCCCCTGGTTCCACATCGGGACGGCGCTGGCTATCGCCGTCTCCGTGTGGGAGCTGTGGCTGGTTCCCCGGCAGGTGCGAGCCATGGGATACGCCATGGCCGAGGACCACCTCCTGTGGCGCAAGGGCATCATGTTCCGCAGAATCAGCGTGATCCCCTACGGCCGCATGCAATTCGTGGACACCTCGCAGGGGCCGCTGGGGCGGTATCTGGGGATTGCGGAGGTGAAACTCCACACGGCGTCGGCGTCGACGGACGCGATCATCAACGGACTGCCCGTCGCCGAAGCCGAGAACCTGCGGCGCATCCTGTCCGAGCGCGGTGAGCAGAGGATGGCCGGACTATGAACGCGCATCCGCTCCCATCCGACGCCCCCGAGCTGCCGCGGGCCGACGCCGACGACCCGCGCGGAGGTGCCCGGCGCCGGGGCGGAGATCGGCGGGACGCCCGGCGCCAGGACGCCCAGGAACGGGCCATCTCCCTGCCGCCCGACGCGCAGTGGCGGCGCGTGCACCCCGTCACCCCGCTGCTGGAGGGGTGGAAGTTCATTACCGCCGTGCTGGCCTTTCTGATATGGCAGAACGTTGAGTACGTGGGCGAGGTCTATTCGGCGCTACAAGAGGTACAGGCGCGTGTATCGCCGCGGCTGATTCTGGGGGCGGGACTGGCCGTCCTCGGTGTGGTCGTGGTGATCGGCCTGGGCTTGTGGCTGTCGTGGCGGATGCGCTCCTATGCCGTCGACCGTGACGCCGTCTACCTGCGCACCGGTGTGCTCAACCGGCAGTTGCGTACCGCGCGCCTGCCCCGCATCCAGTCCGTCGACATCGTCCATCCCCTGCTGGGTCGTATCTTCGGGCTGGGACGGCTGAAGGTGGAGGTCGCCGGCGGCAGGGAGTCGCACGTCTCCATTGGTTTCTTGCGCACCCGTGACATGGAGTCCCTGCGCGATCGGATTTTGTCGCTGGCGGCCGGGGAGGAGACCGTCAATGAGGCCTCGGAGGGTTTCGATGCCCGCGTGATGCCGTCTGCCGCCGAGTCGGGGACAACGGGCGTTCCCAGTGCCGCGGGAGCCGACGCCACGACCGGGCGCAGGCCCGGTTCCGGGCCGATGGACGCCGCCCGCAAGCCATCCGCGCCGCTCGGCTTCGAGGACGCCGTGGCCGCGCAGCCGATCCCGGAGGAGCGTCTATACGGCACCGAGCACTACCTGTATGAGGTGGACACCCGCATCCTGATCGGTTCCGTGCTCCGCTCCGGAGCGGCCCTGGCCACCGTCGTGGTGTCGGTCAACTTCCTGGTGGTGCTGGCCGTGTGGCTGAGGATCGGGGCCTTCCAGGACGACAGGCCATTGGCGGTGTTCTTCAGCGTGCTGCCCATGCTGACCATACCGTTCGGTTTCGGGGCTTACGCGTGGAGCCGTTTCGACAAGGGGTGGCGCTTCCGTGCCGCGGCCACGCCTGCGGGGATTCGAACGCGCTTCGGGCTGACCGCGGAGACCTCCTCCACGCTCCCTCCCGGTCGGGTCCATGGCGTGCAGATCGAGCAGGGACTGCTGTGGCGCGGTCCCGACTGGTGGAGGATTGAGGTGAGTGTGGCCGGGCGCAATGCCGCGGAGGCCAATTCCTCCGGGGCGGTGGAGAACACCGGGGCGAACGTGCTGCTGCCAGTGGGGCGGCGGGAGACGGCCCTGCGGGCGCTGTGGCTCGTGGTGCCCGACTTGGGTGTGGCCGATCCCGACGCCTTCCTGGAATCCGCCCTGACGGGGCAGGACCAGGACGGTGTGGGCGACGAGGCCCTGGCCGTCGGCGCAGCCGGGCGCGGTTTCATACGCATAAGTCCCCGTGGGCGCCTGTTCTCCCCGCTGGCCTGGCGACGCGAGGCCATCGCCCTTACCGACACCTGCGTGGTGCTGCGACTGGGCCGCTGGCGGCGGCGTATCAGCGTGATCCCCTACGAGCGGATCCAGTCCCTGCGGCTGTGGCAAGGGCCCTTCGCGCGGCGCCGTGGCATGGCGGCGCTGCGCCTGGACCTGGTGGATACGGAGATCGCCCGCACCCTGAGCAACCTGGACCTGGCCGATGCCGCCGCCATTGAACGCGTCATCTCCGAGCGGGCGCTGAGACGCCGCCGGGAAGAGCGCCTGGATCGCTGGCTCGCCCGCGCCACCGAGACCTCCTGACCCCCCTCACCGAGGTCGGTAGAAGTTACGTGCCGAGTTCGGTAGAAGTGGTATGCGGCCGCGACCGGTTGGCCAGGGGTCGTTGTCCTCCTCACGCTGTAGCCTCTGTCACTACAGTTCGGTGTGCTGGCTCTGGGCGTCTACCCTGGTAAGTGATGAGCACTCGCATGCGGACGATGATGACGTCCAAGATTCACCGTGCCACCGTGACGCAGGCCGACCTCGACTATGTCGGCTCCGTTACGGTTGACGCGGACCTGCTCGACGCGGCCGACCTGCTGCCCGGCGAGCGGGTGGACATCTGCGACTGCACCAATGGCAACCGCCTGTCCACCTATGTAATCCCGGGTCAGCGCGGCACCGGTGAGATCTGCATCAATGGTGCCGCCGCACACCTGGTGGACCCGGGCGACATCGTTATCCTCATCGGCTACTCCCAGCTGCCCGACGATGAGGCCCGCAGCTATCTGCCGCACGTGGTATTCGTTAATGAGAACAACCAGATTGTCGAGCGCAGCACCGAGCCCGGGCAGGTGCCGGCCGACTCCGATGTGGCTCGCCTCCAGGGGCTGCGCTCCTCCGGCATACCAATCTCCTCTACGCGTGGCTGAGGCCAGGGCGTCCGCCCGGGTGTGTGGGACGGGCGACGTTCTGGGGAATTGGGAAGAGAACAGCTAAGGATGACGGTACCGTCAGCCAACAGCGGGAGTTGCACATTTGAGCAGACCCGAGCAGACTGGCCGGATCGGGGTAAAACGTTCATATGGCAACGAAAAGTCATGTTTTGGTTATGTATGACCTGATTGTCTGATGAGCTTGCAGTGTGCAACGGAGGGGTCGTTGCGCACTGAAAGCTCATCAGACCTTCGCGGCCATCTTAAGATTCCGCACAATTCCGGGGTTTTCGGGCATGAGCAGTCGATTCGAGTGTGCAACGCCCAGGAGTGCACGCGCAACGACCCCACGGATGTGGTCTTCGCCGGCGGCGACATCCTGACAAGTCAGCCGTATGGGCACGTATCCGGCGGCAAGTGCGGCCTGATCACGATGCCGGTCAGCGGAGAACTGCTCCGCTGAGCAGTGGAACTCCCAACCGTCCGTCTCCACGATTAGCCAACCCTGCACGAGCATGTCTACCTCGCCAACGCCCTCAATGATCGCACCTGTGTCAACGTTCAGCCCGATATGGCGGAGTGCCAGTCGTGTGCGGGACTCTAACGGGGAACGTGACGCTGGATCTGTGAGGGCAAGCCGCCGCCGACCTTGCGCGGCGTAGCGTCCGGTCAGCAACTCCGAGACCTCCTCCGCGCAGGTGTCGGAGCGGTTGAAGGCCGCGTCGGCAACGCAGATGGCGTCCAGCTCATCAAGGCACACCAGGCAGCAGGCGACAACCTCGGCCGAGGCGACGAGGGGGAAATCATCGACCGTTATTGGAGTGATGCGTGTCTTACGGTGCAGCGTCACTCCCGTAAGATCCCGGTTTGCGCTGGGGCGCATGCTGTGGTTCTTAGGGACCGCTAGATGCAATGACTTGGGCTGGCTCCACAGGGGGTAGCCGAGTACCTCGGCGGCGCTTGCACAGGTAACGCGTGCGCGGTACTGGCGGCATTTTACGATGCGCGGATCCGTGCCTGGAATCGCGAGAAAGCGGGGTGTGGGCCGGTAGAGCAGCTCGGCGGTGAGGGCACGGTCGATAGCGCGCCGATCATCCGCACCGAGGATGACCTCATCGTCGTGCGCCGCGCCGTGTAGTGCCGTTACGCGTCCCAGCAGCAGTTCGAGCTCAAGGCCCATACGTGAATGATGGTCTCGCAGGGGCTGCCCCGTGTAGCCCCAATCATTCGCCTGTGGATAACTCCGCCCCGGTGCCGTCGGCTGTCACAGCCTGTGGATTCAAATGGATCTGCCAGGGGATGGGTAGTCCGAATTGGCTGGGTGCGGGGCCGGTTGAGGCTGCTGTGGGGTGAGGGGTGTCGGGTGAGTGCGGCTGATGCGGGAGCGGTTGGGTGGCTTGGCGTCGGAAATTGGAGTGGGAAAGTAGTCCCCGTGGATCGGAGTGCCGGCCAACCGGATATGAGCCCGGCAGGGGGAACGGTTACACTCGCGCGCGTGAGTGAAGCCCCCGAGAACCAGCAGACCTCCGTGCCTCAGACCGACGCCGAGGCCGTCGCTGCCCGAACCGCATCCAGACAGACGGCCCCGTCCTCCGGCGACCAGTTCCGGGTCAGGTCCGCTAAGCGGGAGCGTCTGCGTGAGGAGGGCTGGGATCCGTACCCGGTTTCTGTGCCCCTGACCACCACCATCGCCGCTGTGCGGGAGCGCTACTCTCAGCTGCAGGCCGGCGAGGAGACAAACGATGTGGTAGGCGTCGCCGGACGGGTGGTGTTCCTGCGCAACACCGGTCGACTGTGCTTCGTCACCCTGCAGGACGGCGCAGGCGCCACCCTCCAGGCGATGCTGTCGGCCAAGTCCCTGCCAGGTCAGGGGCATTCGAGCCTCGCCGCATTCAAGGCCGATGTCGACCTCGGGGATCACCTGTTCATCCATGGACATGTCGGTGCCTCCCGCCGTGGTGAGCTGTCCGTATTCGCCGAGCCGGAGTTACGTGAGGGCGTTGACGCCGCCGCTCTGGCCGAACTGGGCGACGACGCCATCGCAACCCCGGCCTGGCAGCTCACCTCCAAGGCGCTGCGGCCGCTGCCCAAGACCTGGACCAACGACGCCGGAGAGGCGGTGACCCTATCGGAGGAGCAGCGTGTGCGCCGTCGGGAGCTGGACCTGCTCACGCGCCCGGCCGCCCGAGACATGGTGCGCACCCGGGCAGCGGTCGTGCGCAGTCTGCGTGAGAACTTCTACGGCCGCGACTATGTGGAGTTGGAGACTCCGATCCTGCAGGTGATTCACGGGGGTGCGGCCGCCCGGCCGTTCACGACTCACATGAATGCGCTGGACATGGAGCTGTACCTGCGTATCGCCACGGAGATCTACCTCAAGCGGGCCGTCGTGGGTGGCGTCGACCGGGTGTTCGAGATCGGCCGGATCTTCCGCAACGAGGGCATGGATTCCTCTCACTCCCCGGAGTTTGCGGCTTTGGAGGCATATGAGGCCTACTCCGACTACCACGGCATGGCCGAGTTGACCCAGAACCTGGTGCAACAGGCGGCCCGTGACGCCTTCGACCTGAGTGAGGGCGAGGAGGTCGTGCGCCTGGCCGACGGCGCCGAGTACGACCTGTCCGGCCAGTGGCGCCGTATCGACCTGTACACCTCCGTGTCCGAGGCGGTGGGTGAGGAGATCACCGTCGACACCCCGCGCGAGCAGCTGGTCCGGATTGCGGAGCGGCTGGGCCTGGAGGTCGACGACTACGCCGTGTCCGGCAAGATCGTGGAGGACATCTTCGAGGAGACGGTCGGCAACGACCTGTGGGAGCCGACCTTCGTTTTCGACTTCCCGGAGGACACCTCCCCGCTGACCCGCTACCACCGCTCCCGCCCTGGGCTGACCGAGAAGTGGGACCTGTACATTCGCGGCACCGAGACCGCCACCGCTTATTCCGAGCTGGCTGACCCGGTCATCCAGCGCGAGCGCTTCGAGGCGCAGGCGCTGGCTGCCGCGAAGGGTGACCCCGAGGCCATGGTCCTGGACGAGGACTTCCTGGTGGCCATGGAGCAGGGCTTCCCGCCCTGCGGCGGCATGGGCATGGG
>NZ_JAUMUL010000069.1 GCF_030530635.1 Actinomyces sp. | reverse complement strand
CTCAAGGAGGTGCGCACCCGCGGCGACATCATCCTGTTCATCGACGAGATCCACACCCTCGTCGGGGCGGGCGCCGCCGAGGGCGCCGTCGACGCCGCGAGCATCCTCAAGCCGATGCTCGCCCGCGGCGAGCTGCAGACCATTGGCGCCACCACCCTGGAGGAGTACCGCAAGATCGAGAAGGACGCCGCCCTGGAGCGGCGCTTCCAGCCGGTCACCGTCGAGCAGCCCTCCATTGATGAGACCATCGACATCCTCGGCGGACTGCGCGACCGCTACGAGGCCTTCCACCACGTGGTGATCACCGATGAGGCGATCGAGGCGGCCGCCAAGCTGGCCGACCGCTACATCAATGACCGCTTCCTGCCGGACAAGGCCATCGACCTGATTGATGAGGCGGGCGCGCGACTGCGTATCCGCCGCATGACCGCTCCGCCGGAGCTGCGGGAGATCGACGAGCGGATCGCGGCCGTCAAGAAGGAGAAGGAGTCGGCCATCGACGATCAGGACTTCGAGCGGGCGGCCTCCCTGCGCGACGACGAGCGTCGCCTGGGCGAGGAGCGCGTCGCCAAGGAGAAGGCCTGGAAGTCCGGCGACCTCGACCAGGTGGCCGAGGTGGACGAGAACCTGGTGGCCGAGGTGCTGGCCATGTCCACCGGCATTCCGGTGGTCAAGCTGACCGAGACGGAGTCCGCCAAGCTGCTGGGCATGGAGAACGAGCTGCACAGGCGCATCGTCGGGCAGGACAAGGCCATTGAGGCGCTGTCCAAGACGATCCGCCGCACACGTGCCGGTCTGAAGGACCCCAAGCGCCCCGGCGGCTCATTCATCTTCGCCGGCCCCACCGGCGTGGGCAAGACCGAGCTGGCCAAAGCCCTGGCGGAGTTCCTCTTCGACGACGAGGACGCCCTGATCCAGCTCGACATGTCCGAGTTCGCCGAGAAGCACACCGTCTCACGACTGTTCGGCGCACCCCCCGGCTACGTCGGCTACGACGAGGGCGGCCAACTCACCGAGAAGGTGCGTCGGCGTCCCTTCAGCGTGGTGCTGTTCGACGAGGTTGAGAAGGCCCACCCGGACATCTTCAACTCGTTGCTGCAGATCCTGGAGGACGGTCACCTCACCGACGCCCAGGGCCGCGTGGTCGACTTCAAGAACACCGTCATCATCATGACCACCAACCTCGGCTCCAAGGACATCGGCAAGTCCGTGGCCACGGGCTTCCAGTCCACCGAGGGCGGGACCATGGACTACGAGGAGATGAAGGCGCACGTCAATCGCGAGCTCAAGCAGCAGTTCCGGCCCGAGTTCCTCAACCGCGTGGACGAGCTGATCGTCTTCCCGCAGCTGACCAAGGCGGAGGTACGCCAGATAGTCGACCTGATGATCAACCGCCTGTCCGCGCGGCTGGCCGAGCAGGAGATGAGCATCGAGTTGACCGACGCCGCCAAGGAGCTGCTCGCCGAGCGCGGCTTCGACCCGGTGCTCGGCGCCCGTCCGCTGCGCCGCGCCATCCAGCGCGACATTGAGGACGCCCTGAGCGAGAAGATCCTCTTCGGGGAGATCGAACGGGGTCAGAAGGTTCTGGTCGACGCCGAGGGCGAGGGTATCCTGGGTGAGTTCGTCTTCCGCGGCATGCCCCGGCAGGACGCCGAGGACGCGGTGCGCGAGGCGGAGGAGATCGCCTCCTCGGCCGCCGTCGGTCGCGCGCAGTGAAACGGACCGTGGGGCGCGGGCGCCGAGCCGTTCCGGCGCGGACGCTGCGCCCGGTAGTGGGCTCATCATGATGCCGTTGTGATCAACCATGAGGCGGGGCCGTCCCGATGGGGGCGGCCCCGCCTCCCGTCTTACCCGCACGGGTTGGTCCTGTTGTTTAAGTCGGGGTGGTGGTGCGCGGTTGGGTGTGTGCGTGCGCGGCCGTCGATCCCGCCGGTTGGACCCCTGTTCCCCCGTTGGACCGCTGTAGCCGCCGGTTACGGCGGTCCAACGGGGCGTGGGCGGTCCATTGCGCCCAGAATGCGGGAGCTGGAAAAGGTCGGAATCGGCCAGTAGCAACAAGAGTCGGCACCGCTGTGTGGAGGTGATAACGTCCTAGAATTACGGGTTCATAGGTGTTGGAACTGCGGATGTAAGCGCGGGTTGCTGTGGGTGTTACCTTCCACTCTGTGGCGAGCGGTTGGTCACTAAAGCGGCGCTGAGGGTGGATAACGGCTGTGTAATGTCAGTGGCAACGCTATGCTCGCATAGAAACTGAGACCTACGGTGCTGGCGTAATTTGTTGCCATCGCGTGGCCGCGGGCTCGGGTTTGCCGTGAAAAGCATGGTTCTCGTACCTATCTGAGCCAGAAGGGGCGCCGTACATGAACGCAACTAATGCGGTCCGCCGACGATCGCACGACCCGTCTCCGGGGCAGCCGCGCCGGTTCGGCAGAGCACATGAGTCCGGCTCCTCGGGCGGGACCCGTTGGGCCGTGGAGGCACTGCTGCTGTCCATGTCTCCGGCCATCCTCCTGTCCGCCGCCTACCCACTGGCCATGCCGCGCATGGCGGGGCACGACGTCGGCGGCGTACCCGTGTCGATGCTGATCGTCTCGGTCGCGGTGGCGGTCCCCTGGCTCAGTCAGATCACGGGCAATCCCGCCTACCGCCTGCTGGGTGAGGCGGCCCAGGAGGGGCCCGACGCCGTCGGGGCGCGATTCGTCCACTACTGGCCGGTCATGCTCGGCGCCTGCGCAGTGCCGGTGGCGGTCGTATCCGCGCTGGTGGCCGTCACCACCGGGTGGGGCGTGACGACGCTGGCGGCCCACTTCCTGCTCACCATGGAGAACATGGCGTTCGTCGAGTCGTTGATCGTCGCCGACATCGCCCGCAGGCGGCGGCACTGGGCCCTGGGATGGGCTGCCTACGCCGCCGCCGTGCTGATCGTCCCCACCGCCTGGTACCTGCCGCCGCTGCTGGGCACCCTGGTGCAGGCGGCTCCCCTGGGGCGCACGCTCAAGGGCCTGTTGCGGCCCTGGCCCATCCAGCCGGGGATCTACCTGCAAGACATGCTGCACGGTCTGGTCCTGGGTGGAGTGCTGTGGGCGGACAAGCTCCTGCTGTTCCTCACCCTCGGCGGCGACTGGGACATTCCGCTGGCCTACCTGTGTCTCCAGCCGGCCGTGCTGGCCTACTCCTTCTACTTCGCCGTCACCTCCCCGCACGTCAATGCGGCGGTGCGCCGCTTCCACGTCGACCTGACCGAGGTGCCGATCGGCGACATCCACGTGCGGGGCCAGCGCCTGCGCCGCCTCCTGGCGCGGGCGCTGAGGGACACGGTTGTCGTGGCCGTGGCGGCCGGCTGCTTCGCCCTCGTGATCGGACTGGTCTTCGTGCCCGGCAAGATCCTGGACGTCGCGGTGGTAGTCGTCGGCTCGATCCTGACTGCCGTGCTGACGCTGCTGGCCTACGAAATCGACCACGCGGGGCGGCGTACGGCGCCTGTGCTCCTGTCTGGAGCGCACCTGTTGGGCGCAATCGCCGCCTTCACCCTGGTGGGCGGGCTCGTCCCCTCCTTCGCCGTCACGGCTATGGCGGACACAGTCCTCGTCGTCCTGGGCGTGGCCATCTACCGGCGCGCCTGGGCGATGCCCGAGTACTCCTTCTTCTGGCGAAAGGCTCTGGCTTGGTAACCATCGACTCCCGCGTACCCGCGCTGCGCGCCGCCCTGAACGGCCTGCCAGCTCGACTGATCCCGTCGCCTGCGAGCCGTCCCCGCCCCCGGCACTCGGCGGCGGACCTGCGGCCCCGGTACGCCACAGCCGGGCGCGGGCCCCGGCACTCCGCGGCGCAAGTGCGCCACGCGGGCCCCCTGCCCGACGGCGTTCCGGCCGACGGCCGCTATGAGGACGTCGATGTTGCCATCGTCATGGAGTCCACCTACCCCTATTTGAAGGGAGGGGTCTCCGCCGTCGTGCACGACATCATCGTCGGCAACCCGGACCTGACCTTCGGCATCATCCACATCACCTGGGACTCCGACTCCCCGCACACCGACCTGTACGGCATGCCGGGCAATGTCCGGTGGGTGCGGCCGGTCTACCTGTCCATGCAGGAGCACCCCGAGTTCATGGCCGCCCGGCCGGAGGATCTGCACATGTCGGCCGGAGAGCGCAAGGCCCTGGCGCTGCGCCTGGTCCGGGCGCTGCACTCGCTCGGCAACGGCGACACAGCCCCGATGTGGTCGCTGATCGACGACGGCATGGCCGCCTCCACGCGCCGTTTCCCATTGTGGGCGCTGCTGGGCACCAGCGAGTTCCTGAGCGCCTACCGGGAGTCGCTCCCCACCCTGGGCATGTCCGTGACCGACCTGTTCTGGTGCCTGCGCGAGTTCTTCTCCCTCGCATACGCCGTGCTGCATGAGACCATGCCACGGGCCCGGGTCTATCACGCCCACACCACCGGATACGCCTGCCTGCTCGCGGCCAACGCGGCCCGGGAGCACGGCACGTCCTTCCTGCTGACCGAGCACAACCTGTACGTGCGCGACACCGTCAACACCCTGCTGGGGCGCCGCATGGACAAGCCGGTGAAGAAGGACCACTACCGCACCTTCGACGTCCCCGGCCGTGACCGCATGTGGATGGCCTGGTGGATCGAGTTGGGGCGCCTGTGCTACCCGCCGGCCTATGCGATCACCTACCTGTACCCGGATGCGGTGACCGAGGCCCTGGACCTGGGTACGGATGGCGCCAAGGCCCGCCTCATCCCCAACGGCATCGTCACCCAGGAGTTCGACGAGGTCTACCGCAGTCGACTCCGGAAGAACCAGCGACTGCGCAAGGAGGGGACGCATGCCCACATGTGGCGGCTGGTGTACATCGCGCGGGTCGTCCCCATCAAAGGCCTGCTGGACCTGCTCGACGCCATCCGGATCCTCAAGGACCGGGGCGCGAACATCCACCTGGACGTGTGCGGCCCCACCGAGCACATGCCCGAGTACTACGAGCGCTGCGTGGCGCGCATAGCCGAGTTGGGGCTGGAGGAGGACGTGACCATTCGCGGAACGGTGCAGGTCCGCGAGCATCTGGGCGAATGGGACCTGTTCCTCCTGCCCTCCTACAACGAGGGGCTCCCCATCGTGTCTCTGGAGACCATGGCGGCCGGCATCCCCACGGTGAGTACTGATGTGGGCGCCGTGCGCTCCGTCGTCCAGGACGGCATCGTCGACTCGCAGGGGCATGAGTGGGGGCCGTCAGGATTCGTCATCGTCCCCGGGAAGCCGCGCCTGATGGCGGACCGGGTACAGGAGTTCATCGACGACGTCGACCTGTATGAACGCATGAGCCTTGCCGCCCGCGGGCGGGCCGAGGCCGCCTACAACCTGGTTGCCGTCAATTCCGCCTACCGCGACCTCTACTTCGAGGGGGGCGTGCCGGACCGGCGGGGCCGGGCGTACGCCCTGGCGGAGGAGGCCCGCGTCTCCTGGCCCGCGGTCAGGCCGGGGGCGTGAGCGCATGCGTACCGCCGGCGTCGGCGCTTGGATTCGTTACGGCGGCCCGCTGCGGGACGGCGAGGTCGAGTGGGCCGCGCGCCACTATCGCACGGCGGTGCTTCAGCCGTGGGAGACCGACGCCGCCCGCCGGCTGAAGGACGCGCGCCCGGACATGACGGTTCTGGCCTACCGCTGCCTGTCCTCGGTGCGCCTGTTCGAGCCCCCCGAACGCTGTGCCTCGGGAATCGGCTGGCAGCAGGCCCGCGAGCGCGGCTGGATCGCCCGGTGCGGGGGTGAGATGGTGGAGTGGGACACCTACCCGGGGCACTTCCAGGCGCGTGTGTGGGATCCCGCCTATCGGGAGGCCTGGACGGAGCGGGTCGCCTCCTCCCTGGAGGGCACCGCCTTCGACGGGGTGATGGCCGACAACGACGTCTTCGAGGACTACTACGGCGTCGACCTGTCCGCGATCGCCGCGACGGACCCGGACGCACCGGCCGATGCCGCCGGAATGCGGGCGGCGCTGGGCGCACTGGTGGAGCAGGCGGGAGGCGCCCTGGCTGCCTCCGGGCGCCTGCTGGTTCCCAATATTGCCGAGGCGCGGCGTGAGCCCGGACGTTGGAGGCGGCACGCCGCGTGGGGCGGCGGCTTCGACGAGTGCTGGCTGGGTTGGGGGGACGACGTCATGTTCGACGCCGCGACGGCGGCGGCGCAGGCGGAGCAGCTCGCCGGGCCGGGTCTGGGGCTGCTGCGGACGCCGTCGGGCGGGAGCGGCCCGGCTCATGACGGCTCCCGAAGGGGGATGTACGGATTGGCGGTCTTCTGGATCGTGGGCGCCGGCGCCCCGCAGCTGTCGTATGCGGCGACCGGTCACGACGACTATTCGCGCACCGCCTGGTTCCCGGCCATGGACGCGGACCTGGGCAGGCCGTTGGGGCCGGTGCGCAGGTCGGGCCGGGTGTGGCGGCGGCGCTTCGAGGGCGGTGTGGCGGCGGCCATCCTGGACGGGGAGGTCGGGGGCACCGTGACGCTGCCGACAGGGGCCGTGCGGCCGGGGCCGCAGGGACGGCCCGACGGCGATGCCCTGCCCCGCCGCCTGCGGCTGCGCCCCCACGAGGGCGTCATCGCCCTGACCCCCTGACCCCCAGACCCCGGCGTCCCGCCCCCGTCGGCGCGATCGGGAGGGGGTTCGTGCCGGGGGCGGGAGTTGTTACGTGCCGAGATCGGTATTCGCCGGGGCTTGGAACTGCGCCTGGCCGCGGTTGGGGGAGGGGTAACGGGACGAGGGTCCCTAGCAACCGGAACGGCCGCGCAATTGTCCGTACAAATATCGGTGTTTCGGTGACACGGCGTCAGAAGGTGGCGTTAGGACTGAAGTCACATTAGAGTGTGCGCTGTCAACGCGCGCGGGCGCACAGTCAACTAGAATCAGAAAGAGGCGATGATGCCCAAATACGTATACCGCTTCAGTGAGGGAGACAAGGACCAGAAGGACCTCCTGGGCGGTAAAGGGGCCAACCTCGCCGAGATGACCCGACTCGGCCTGCCGGTGCCGCCCGGCTTCACCATCACCACCGACGCGTGCCGCGCCTACCTGCGCGACGGCGTCGTCCCCGACGAACTCGCCGTACAGGTGACCACTGCCCTGCGGCAGGTGGAGGAGGAGCTCGGCCGCCGGCTGGGTGCCGCCGAGGACCCGCTGCTGGTCTCCGTGCGCTCCGGCGCCAAGTTCTCCATGCCCGGCATGATGGAGACCGTACTGAACATCGGCCTGAACGACGTCTCCGTCCAGGGCCTGGCCGCAGCCTCGGATGACGAGCGCTTCGCCTGGGACTCCTACCGCCGCCTGATCCAGATGTTCGGCAAGACCGTCCTCGACATCGACGGTGACCTGTTCTCCGACGCCCTGGACGCCAAGAAGACCCAGCGCGCCGTGAACCTCGACTACGAGTTGGACGTGGACGCGCTCAAGGAGTTGATCGAGGAGTACAAGGCTATCGTCGCCGAGCACGCCGGTATCGACTTCCCCCAGGACCCGCGCGCACAGCTGGATATGGCCACCGAGGCGGTCTTCCGCTCCTGGAACACCGAGCGCGCCCACATCTACCGGCGTCGGGAGAAGATCCCGCACGACCTGGGCACCGCCGTCAACGTGTGCACCATGGTGTTCGGCAACATGGGGGAGACCTCCGGCACCGGTGTGTGCTTCACCCGCGACCCCTCCACCGGACGCGGCGGCGTTTACGGGGACTACCTGGTCAACGCCCAGGGTGAGGATGTGGTGGCCGGTATCCGCAATACCCTGTCCCTGGCGGACCTGGAGCGCCTGGACAGGGCCAGCTATGACGAGCTGCGCGCCGCCATGCGTCGCCTGGAGACCCACTACCGGGACCTGTGCGACATCGAGTTCACCATTGAGCGCGGCAAGTTGTGGCTGCTGCAGACCCGCGTGGGTAAGCGCACCGCGGCGGCCGCCTTCCGCGTGGCCACGCAGCTGGTGGACGAGAAGCTCATCACCATGGACGAGGCCCTCACCCGCGTCACCGGGGACCAGCTCAACCAGCTGATGTTCCCGCAGTTCGGGGACGACTCCGGCCGGGATCTGATCACCCGCGCCATGCCCGCCTCCCCGGGGGCCGCCGTCGGCCACATCGCCTTCGACAACGCCGAGGCCGTCGCCCGCGCCGAAGCCGGCGAATCGGTCATCCTGGTGCGCCGCGAGACCAACCCCGACGACCTGCCCGGCATGGTTGCCGCCGTCGGCGTGCTGACCGCCCGCGGCGGCAAGACCTCCCACGCCGCTGTGGTGGCCCGCGGTATGGGCAAGACCTGCGTGTGCGGTGCCGAGGCCCTGGAGGTGGATGCCGTCTCCCGCACCGTGCGGGTGGCCGGCCGGGAGACTCCGCTGACCAGCGACGACGTCATCGCCATCGACGGCACCACCGGCGAGGTGTTCTTGGGAGAGGTCGCCGTGGTCGACTCCCCGGTGATGACCTACCTGCGTCGCGGCCTGGAGGCGGCCCTCGATGCCGCCGGCGACGTCGACTCCCGCGAGCTGGTCACCAGCGTGGACCGCATCATGCGGCAGGCGGACAAGGTGCGCCGACTGCGGGTGCGCGCCAACGCCGACACCCCCGACGACGCCCGCCACGCCATTCACCGGGGCGCCGAGGGTGTGGGTCTGTGCCGCACCGAGCACATGTTCCTCGGGGAGCGCAAGCAGTACGTGCAGAACCTCATCCTCGCCGCCGACGACGGCGAACGCGAGGCCGCCCTGGCGGCTCTGCTGCCGCTGCAGAAGGGCGACTTCGTGCAGATGCTTCAGACGATGGACGGCAAGCCGATGACGGTGCGCCTGATCGACCCGCCGCTGCATGAGTTCCTGCCCGACCTGACCGAACTCAGCGTCAAGGTTGCGGTCGCGCGCGAGCAGGGGACCCTGGACCCGGCCGACGAGGCGCTGCTGGCGGTGGTGCGGCGCAACCATGAGGCCAACCCCATGCTCGGCCTGCGGGGCGTGCGGCTGCTGCTGACCCTGCCCGGACTGATCGAACTGCAGGTGCGCGCCATCGCCGAGGCCGCCGTCGAGCGGCTGAAGGCCGGCGGCGACCCCCGCCCGGAGGTGATGATCCCGTTGATCGGATCGGTGCGCGAGCTGCAGCTGGCCCGCGAACGCGCCGAGGCGGTGCTGGCCCAGGTCTCGGCCGAGTCCGGCTACAAGCTCGACTTCCCGATCGGCTGCATGATCGAGCTGCCGCGGGCGGCCGTCACCGCCGCGCACGTGGCCGAGGAGGCGGATTTCTTCTCCTTCGGCACCAACGACCTGACCCAGACCACCTGGGGATTCTCCCGCGACGATGTGGAATCCTCCTTCGTCGGCCGCTACATCCAGGCGGGTATCTTCGGGACTTCACCTTTTGAGTCGATCGACGTCGACGGTGTGGGTGGCATGGTGGAACTGGGCGTCGACGGCGGCCGGTCCACCAAGCCGGGCATGAAGATGGGCGTGTGCGGTGAGCACGGCGGCGACCCGGAGTCGATCGCCTTCTTCCACCGGGTGGGCCTGGACTACGTGTCCTGCTCGCCCTACCGCGTACCCGTGGCGCGCCTGGAGGCCGGTCGGGCGGCGGTGCTGGCGCCGGCTGAAGCGGAGTGACGACGACGTCGGCGGGCTGAACCGCGTCGGGCCGGCACCGTCCGGCCGGCGCCAGCCCGGCCGGCGTCGTCCGGCCGTCGGGCAGGTCGGCCACGAGCACCGCAGCCAGCGTCACGTTCGCGACGACGACACCGGGACCCACCGGCTCGACGAGACTCATCTCAGGTGCCCGCGAAAGTGGTTCGGTACCGTCGATGCGCCTTTGCCGTCAATGCGATAAGGCAGGTACGGCCATCCCCTGCCACCTTCTGGCAGGCTCTGCCAGAATCACGGCATGACCAGTGCTGAGAATCGCGGTGCCGTTCACGCGCACACGCCGAGGACCCCGGCCGCCCTGCGCGCACTGACCGACGCGCTGCGTGAGCGGATGGGGCGCGTCGTCGTCGGCAAGACCGAGGCGATCGACACCCTCCTGGCCACCTTCCTGGCCGGCGGGCACCTACTGATCGAGGACGTCCCCGGCGTCGCTAAGACCACCCTCGCCCTCGCGCTGGCCCGCTGCCTGGACCTGTCCTCCTCCCGCATCCAGTTCACCGCCGACCTGCTTCCCGCCGACGTCACCGGGGTGAGCGTCTACGACCAGGCCGCCCGCGAATTCCGCTTCCACCCCGGCCCGGTGTTCGCCGGCGTCGTGGTCGCGGATGAGATCAACCGGGCCACGCCGCGCACCCAGTCGGCCCTGCTGGAGGCCATGGGGGAGGGACAGGTCAGCGTGGAGGGCCGCTCCCTGGCCCTGCCCGACCCGTTCATCGTCGTCGCCACCCAGAACCCCCTGGAGATGGAGGGCACCTTCGCCCTGCCGGAGGCCCAGCGCGACCGCTTCATGACCCGCATGACCATGGGCTACCCAGACGCCGACGCCGAGGCCGCCATGTTGCTCGCCCGCGGCGCCGCCGACCCGCTGGCCGACCTGGCCCCCATCGCCTCCGAGCCGGACGCTCGCGCCGCGCGTGCCGCCGTCGCCGGCCTGCACCTGGCCCCCGCGGTCGCCGACTACATCGTGGCCCTGGTCTCCGCCACCCGCAGTGACGAGGCCATCGCCCTGGGGGCCAGCCCCCGCGCCGGCCTGCACCTGGCCGCCGTCGCCCGCGCCCGGGCCGCCATGGGCGGACGCGGCTTCGTCTCCCCCGACGACGTCGCCCGCGCCGGCGTCGACGTGCTCGCCCACCGGCTCATCCCGGCCGGGCACCACGCCTCGGCGGCCGACGCGCTGGCCGCCGCCACCCGCGCCCTGCGGCGCATCATCGCGGGCACGCCCGTACCGATGGGCGGCTGAACCCGTGCCGACGCATACGGGTCAAACGCGACCGCGGCCTCGCGGCCCCAACCGCCCCAACGGATCCGCTGCCGACCGCCGCCTGCGACGCCGCTCGATCCCCTGGGCGGCGCCCTCGACCGCCGGTGCCCAGGTGATCGTCCTGGCGCTGATGCTGACGGCGGGCGGCGGCTGGGCCGGACTGACGCTGCTTCGGAACCTGGGAATCCTCCTCGCCGCCGTGCCGCTCGCCTCCCTGCTGGCCGGCTGGCTGATCGCACTCACCGCCCGGCCGCGGCCGCAGCTGACCGACCCCGGTGACGTACACGTCGGTGAGAAGGCCGTCTGGCAGCTGGCCGTGACCGTCCGGCTGCCCCGCTGGGTGCCCCTGTGGGTGATCTGGCGCGTAGGCGACGCCCGGTTCACGATCCCGGTGGTGGCGGGCGGCTGTGCGATCTTCTGCACCCCGTCCCGGCGCGGCGTCCTTAGGGCCGCTGCCGAAACCCTGACCTGCTATGACCCCCTCGGACTCGCCCGCGTACGCATCCCCTTGCGCGTCAACGGCGACCTTCTGGTGCTGCCGCACCCACTGCCGCCGCCCCCGGAGGCTGCCGCCGTCACCGCTGCCGCGGCCCCTGACGCCGCCGCGGGCGCCCCGGGTCGGCGCGGTCGCGGCACCCCCGGTCTGGTCCAGTCAGGTGAACTGCGCGACTATCGGCCCGGTGACGCCCTGAGTTCCGTGCACTGGCGCCAGTCCGCCCGCGTGGACCGGCTTCTGGTCGTGGACCGGGAGCATGAGCGCCGGCGGCCGCTGCGCCTGCGGCTCGACGTGCGCGCCGACGCCTACGCGGCTGTGCCCCGGCAATCACCAAGTGCCGCGGCCGGTTTCGAGGAGGCGGTCAGTCGCGCGGCCGGGCTGATCGAGGCCTGGGCACGTGCCGGACACGACATCGAACTGCGCCTGGGTCCGGAACGCCACCGCACCGACGGTGCGCACTCCATCGCCCTGTTGCGTCGCCTCGCCACGGCGACGGCGACTGCGCCCCACACTGATACCGCCACCGTCGGTGCCCTCGCCGGCGGCGGGGACGCGCCCGCCGCCGACACTGCGTACGGACGCGCGGCCGACGCAATGCCGCAGCGCGACGCCGACGTCGTGATCACCGGCGCCGCCGCCGACCCGCCCGGACTGCCCGCACCCGGGGGCGTGGTGTTGACGGCGGACCCGGACTCCGCCGCCCCCGTACCACCGGCCGCCCCGGACCCGGGTGTGGCCGCCCCCGCCCCGACGGCCCCTGAGTCCGTCCCGGCCGCATCGGCGCCGGCTCCGCGGGCCGCGCCTTCCTCCCGGCCGGAGCTGCGCACCGCCCGCGGACAGCCGCTCGCGGCGGCGCTCATCGTGGTCGGCCTCTGGTACCTGGCCGTCACCGCGCTGACACCGCTGTTCACGCCCGCGCCCTGGGCGTCCCGCAGCCTGGCCGTGGCTGCCGCCACCATGCTGATCCCGGCCCTGGTGCGCACCGCCCTGCCCGAACGGGCCGGATTCGCCTGCACCCTGGGGCTGGTCGGCGGGACCGGGACGGTGTGGTGGTGCTCGCGCGGCACCGGCCAGGCGCAGGCCTGGCTCGCCGACCCCGTGACCCAGCTGCGCGCCTTCGGCACCATCCTGCGCAACGGCGTCGCCCCACTGGCAACCGGCGGTGCGCTCGGTTTCGCCCTGTGCCTGTTCACCCTCCTGCTGGCCTGGGCGTGCGCGCTCATGAGCGCGGGCGGCGGCGACCGCTGCGGTGCCACCGGGTTGGCCCCGGCCGCCGCCCTGCTGGCCCCCGGCATTGTGCTCGGCGTGCGTCCGGACGACGCCGTGGTGTTCGCCGCCGGAGCCGGGGTGCTCGCGCTCATCCTCACCGCGGCCCCGGTGCCGGTGCTGGGGACTGGGCGGGCCCGCAGGCGGGGCGGAGCGGCGCGGGCCGGACTGGGCCTGCTGGGACGCGCGTTCGGGAGCCTGGCAGGTGCCGCGGCGGTGACCGCCCTGGCGGTCGCCCTCACCGGCGTCGCCGTCTCCCGTCTCCCGGCGGCGCCGGCGCGGATGTGGAGCTGGAACGTGAGCGGTGCGGGCGGTGCGGACGTGACTGTGCCGGACACCACGCTCACCCTGGGGCAGGACCTGGTGCGCGGGTCGGCCGCAACCGCCTTCGAGTACTCCACCGAGGCCGTGCCGGAGGGAGCCTCCCTGCGTTTCACCCTCGCCGTCATCCGCGACCTTGACGGCGAGGTCTGGGAGCCCCTGGATGATCCCGGCCCCACGGGTGCCGACAGCCTGGTCGCCCCCACCGGCAGCGACACGCTGACCGCCGGGGCGGCGCTCGCGGCCGCCGGAGTGCAGGTCGCCGAGGTGCGTTCTGGCGACGCCGACCTGCCGCGGATTCACATAAGCATCCGGAATCTGGCCTCCTCGCGCCTGCCGCTGGCCCAGTCGACGGCCCTCGTCACGGCGGAGGACGGCGAGGACACCGCCGCGGGCCGAGCGGCGCTCGACCCCACGCAGTGGGCCTGGGTGAGCGGCACCTCCACGGTCATCGCCCGCGGCGCCGAGGCCACCGGTGGCAGCAGTTATACGGCGGTGGGATGGAATGCGGTCGCCGGCGTGGATGGAAGCCCGCAGATCTTCCCGCCCTATGCGGCCGCCGCCGCGGCCCCCGACTCCCTGGCCGCCTACACGGACACCCCGCCGGGTACCGACATGATCGCCGCCACCGCACGGGACGTGGTCGAGGCCGCGGGACTCGGCGGCGTCGACGCGGACCCGGCCGCCCGGGCCGCCGCATTGGCCGCCTGGTTCCACACCGGCGACTTCGTCTACGACGAGACCGCCCCGGGCAGTTTCGACGCGGACACGACTTCCACGCCGGTGGACACGGTCAACAGCTTCCTGATCGAGCGCCACGGATACTGCGTCCACTACGCCGCCGCCTTCACCCTTATGGCCCGCAGCCTCGATCTGCCCACCCGCATCGCCATCGGTTACGCCTCCCGCGGCGGGGAGTCCACGACGACCGTCTCCGGCCGGGAACTGCACGCCTGGCCCGAGGTCTGGTTCGACGGCGTCGGCTGGGTGGCCTTCGAACCGACTCCGGGCGGTGCCGGAGCGCGCGCCGATACCGGGCTGGACGCCCAGCCCGCGCCCACGGCGCAGGAGACCGGGGCGGGCGCGTCGGTGCCAGCCTCCCCGACACCCGCTGCCGAGGAGCCCGCCGGAGCGACGGCCACCCCCGGTGCCGGTGGGGCCGCCGTGGCCGACGGCCGATCGGGACACCACGCACTGTGGGCGGTGGGGGCGGTGACCATCGGGCTGCTGCTCGCCGGTCCGGCCCTGGCGCGGGCGTGGCGCCGACGCCGCCGCCTGGGGCGCATTCGCGACGGCTCCAAGCCCGCCGGAGCGGCCTGGGAGGAGCTGCGAGACACCGCCACCGACCTGGGCCTGTGGGGGCCGGCGGGCCGCGCTGACCGCGGGCCGCGGGCGCGCACACAGGAGGCACTCGCCGAATACCTGGCCGCCGTCCCCGGGCTGGATGCCGACGCCCGCCGCGCGCTGGCCCAGGTGGCCGACGCCGTGGTCGCCGAATCCTTCGCCGACCGGGTGGAGGGCGCCGGAGCGGATGACAGATCCCACCGGCGGCGTCTGGCCCGTCTGGTCCGCACGGGTTCTGCGGGCCTGGGGCGGACGACGTCCGCGTCCCGACGCCTGCGGGCCCGCCTTCTGCCCGCGAGCCTGTGGCGCCGTCCTCGCTAGCGGCACCAGCACTACGCCCCAAACACCCAAGACCCGCCTGCAGAACATGTGGCCCAGGTGGCGTGTGCAGAGGCCCACACGACTGCGATATTCGGCTCCGCGCATGAGAGGATGTGGCCGTTACATTGCGCGACCCGTCGGGGCGGTGAGCGCCGGATAGGAAGGCACCCAAGCATGGCGCTCTTTGATTTCAAGGATAATCGGCTCGAGCCCGCCGTCCTCGGAAGTCCTGCCGGCGATACTGAATACACCATCGTCAAGGCCGCGGTATGTCGACAGATCGCCGAGGTGCTGCAGCGCCCGCTGCTGGCCGTCTACTGGGATCAGATCGTCGGCGGTGACGCGCTGACGGCGCTCGACGCCGCGGGGCAGGTCGTCACCGTTGAGGTCGTCGACGCGCTTGACTCCACCGCCCTGGTCCTGGCCATGGCCCGCGCCACCAACACCGCCCGCACCGGCCGCGACCGGATCGCCTCCCGCTACCCCGGAGGCCGATCCGCATTCGAGAAGGACTGGTCCGACTTCCGCGGCAGCATGCCCGCGGGAGACGAGCCCGGGCCGCAGCTGACGATCGTGGCCGCAACGATCGCCGAAGACGTGCGCACCAGTGTCGGCATGATCACCGCCTCCGGAGTGGAGGTGCATGAACTGCGGGTCCGGTCCACACCCGAGGGCCGCTCCCTGGCATCGGTGGAGCGGTTGTACGCCGGCACGGTCGGTCAGGCCCCCGATTCCGAGCGTTTCGCCGCCTCCGCCAAGTCCGTGGCGTCCGCGGAGGACTTCCCGCGCCTGGCCGAGGTCACCGGGCCCACTCCCGTGGTCGCCCAGCCGCCCGGTCCGCGAACGGGGGCTCCGGCCGCCTCGGCGTCGTCCGGCCCCGCCAGTGGACACCGGCTGGATGGGGCGGTGCTGGGCGCCGAGCCCACGGTGCCCGCGGGGGAGGATTCGGCTCGGGCGCTGGTCGCACTCGCCCGCGTCCTGGACACCCCCGCCACACTGGTCTGGCTGCGCAGACGCCGCGGCATCGACCACCGAGCCACACTGGGCGCCGACGGCACCATCCGGCTTGCCGACGGCACCACCTACCGTGACCCGTCGGCGGCAGCCAATGCCGCGCAGCACACTCAGGACATCGACGGCTGGCGCGTGTGGCGCGTCGGCGTCGGCGGCCCGAGTCTGCGTGACCTGTTGAGCACCGTGGCCACTGCGGGCGGCGGGCGGCGCGCCTCCCGGCGGGCCGCCCGGCAGTGACCGGGCGTCGTCGCCCGTACCACGAGCCTCCCTGGGCCGGGGCGTGACCGTAGCCTCAGGTGAGTACGTAACCGCGCAACCAGCGGCGCAGCGCGGAGTAGACCTGTTCGCGCACCGGTGGGGCCGACAGCAGCAGGTCGTGTACGCCGCCCTCGAAGCGGGCCACCGTCACCAGGTGACCCAGGCCGATGGCCCGGCGGGCGGTCGCGTCGGCGTCCACCAAGGTGTCGGCGGAGCGCGCCTGTGGGGTCCAGGCAACGCTCAAATGGCTTCGGGCCGAACCCATTGACAACACCGGGCAGCGTACGTCCAGACCCGCGGCCACCCGTGTCTGCCCGGCCAGGATCGCCAGCAGCCAGCCCGGACGGATGGGTGCCATCGGCCGGATCCGCCAGCGCGGGTCCACGTTCCAGCCGGTGACGTAGGGATCATCCGCCCAATCCGGGTCGGGCAGTTCGCCGTCGCGCTGCGGATCCCACCCGTCGGTGAGGTGGTAAGCGGTCTCCGACGGAAAGGCGGGGATGGGGAGGGGGCGGCGCGGGTCGCGGCGGGCCAGGGTGCGCACCACCGGCTGCCCGACGAGTCGCACCGGCTCGGCGCCCTGTATCTCCAACCAGGCAGAGTTCAGCACCAGCGCGGAGATGGCGCCCGGGTGACGGTCGGCCCACAGGGAGGCGGTCAGGCCGCCGGCGGAGTGGCCGTACAGCACGGTGGGCGTGTCCCAGCCCTCGGCGGCGCGAATGGCCGCCAGGGCCAGGCCGATCTCCTCGTCATAGTCGGTCAGTGAGGTGACCCAGCCGAGCATCTGCCCCTCGCGCAGTGACCGCCCGTAGCGGCGCAGGTCCAGGGCGTAGAAGGCGCCGCCGATGCGGGAGATCTCGCGCGCGAAGTCCGCCTGGAAGAAGTAGTCGTTCCAGCCGTGCAGGTACAGGAAGGCGAAGCGGGATGTCGTGGGGGTGCCGGGCAGGGCGGCCGGGTCCAGGACCGGCACGTGGTGGACGAGGGTGGCGACGGCGTCGTCGTCCTCTCCGTCTGGCAGCAGCCGCAGGGTGCAGGCGCGGAAGCCGGCCCCGAGCACATCCGGCTCCCAGGCGTCGACGGGGAAGTCAGGGTCTCGGTCGCAGGGGGCTTCGGGGTCCCGGTCGGCGGGGGCGCTCATCGGCCGGGCTCGTCGTCGGCCAGGAAGCCGCGCAGGGCGGCGTCCATCTGGTCGGCCTCAATGAGGAAGCCGTCGTGCCCGTGGAGGGAGCGGATGGTGGCCCGGCGCGTGTCGGGGATGGCGGCGGTGAGTTCCTCGGCCTGTGCGTGCAGGAAGAGCCGGTCGGAGTCCACATCGACCACCAGCGTGCGGGCGGTCACTGTTCCCAGGGCGGCCGGGATGCCGCCGCGTCCGGCGCCGACGTCGTGAACCATCATGGAGTGGTTGACGATCAGGTAGGTGTTGGCGTCGAAGCGGGCCAGCAGCTTGCCGGAGTGGTGATCCAGGTAGGACTCGATCTGGTAGCGGCCGCCGACGGCCGGGTCCTCCTGGCCCTGATGGGCGCGGCCGAAGCGGGTGTCCAGTTCCCCGGCCGAGCGGTAGGTGGTGTGGGCGATGGCGCGGGCCAGGCCCAGTCCGCGCACGGGGCCGATGCGGTGGTTGTAGTAGTCGCCGTCGAAGAAGTAGGGGTCGCCGACGATGGCCAGCTCCTGCAGGTGGCACCAGGCGAGTTGGTCGGCGGTGGTGGAGGCGCCGGTGGCGACCAGCGCCAGGTTGCGCACGCGCTCGGGGTGCATGACGCCCCATTCCAGGGCGCGGTGGCCGCCGAGCGAGGCGCCGATCACCAGGTGGAAGGTGTCGATGCCGAGGGCGTCGGCCAGGCGCGACTCGGCGCGCACGGCGTCACGGGTGGTCAGCCAGGGGAAGCGTGAGCCCCAGGGGCGCCCATCCGGAGCGGTGGAGGAGGGGCCGGTGGAGCCCTGGCAGCCGCCGAGGATGTTCGCGGCCACCACGAAGTAGCGGTCGGTGTCGATGGCGCGGCCGGGGCCGACAAGCGTGTCCCACCAGCCGGCGGTGGGGTGGCCGGGCCCGGCCGCGCCGGTGACGTGGGAGTCTCCGGTCAGGGCGTGCAGCACCAGGATCGCGTTGTCACGTGCGGCCGTGAGCTCGCCCCAGGTCTCGAAGGCCAGATGCGTCTCGGGCAGGATCTCGCCGGAGTCCAGGGGCAGGTCGCCGATCTCCAGGAAATGGCGGTGGCCCGGGTCGTCGCCCGGCCGCCATGCGCCCGTCGGGGAGCCCGCCGAGCGGTCGACGAGCTTGAGGGTCGCCGTGCCGACGCCCGGTGCCTGCGAGAGGGGCGTAGTCATGACCGTTATGGTAGCCGGGGAGGAGGGCGTGGGCGAGGTGCGGCGGGTGCCGGAACTCGCCATGATTCGCCGCGAT
>NZ_JAUMUL010000068.1 GCF_030530635.1 Actinomyces sp. | reverse complement strand
CATCCACCGAACTCGGCACGTAACATCTACCGACCTCGGCGAGTGGGGGCGGGGAGGGGCGAGAATAGTCGATCGGGAGCGCTACCAACTCACCGGCACCGGGGCGCCCTCGCGGTAGCCGGAGGCCGACTGGATGCCTACAATCGCCCGCTCGCGGAACTCCGGGATGGAACTCGCGCCGGCGTAGGTGAAGGAGCTGCGCACGCCCGCCACGATGGAGTCGATCAGGTCCTCCACACCGGGGCGCTCGGGGCTGAGGTACATGCGGCCGGCGCTGATGCCCTCCTCGAACAGGGCCTTGCGGGCGCGGTCGAAGGCGTCCTCACCCTCGGTGCGGTCAGCCACCGCCCGGGCCGAGGCCATGCCGAAGCTCTCCTTGTAGGCGCGGCCGTCGGCGTCGTACTGAATGTCACCCGGGGACTCGTGGGTGCCGGCGAACCAGGAGCCGATCATCACATTGGAGGCGCCTGCCGCGAGCGCCAGGGCGACGTCGCGCGGGTGACGCACCCCGCCGTCGGCCCACACGTGCGCGCCCAGGCGCTCCGCCTCCCGGCTGCACTCCAGGACGGCGGAGAACTGTGGGCGGCCCACGCCAGTCTGCATGCGGGTGGTGCACATGGCGCCCGGGCCCACCCCCACCTTGACGATGGACGCGCCGGCGTCGACCAGGTCGCGCACGCCGGCGGCGGTGACCACATTGCCGGCGACGATCGGGAAGGCGCCGGGCAGGGCGGCCCGCACGGCTCGGACCACCTCCCCCATGCGGTCCTGGTGCCCGTGGGCGGTGTCGACGACGATCACGTCCACCCCGGCGTCGGCGAGTTCGACCGCGCGGCGTGCCGGGTCCCCGTTCATGCCGATGGCGGCGCCCACGCGCAACCGGCCGGCGGCGTCGACGGCGGGCCGGTAGATGGTGGAGCGCACGGCCCCGGAGCGAGTGAGCATACCCACCAGGCCGCCGTCGGCGCCCACCACCGGCGCCAGGGTGCGGCGGGCGGCCTTAAGGCGGCTGAAGGCCTCGCGCGGGTCGATCCCCTCCGGCAGGGTGACCAGCTCGGTGCTCATCACCCGCCGCACCTGGGTGAAGCGGTCGACGCCGCTCACGTCGCCCATGTCCACCATGCCAATGGGCGCGTTGGTGCCGGCGTCGACGACGACGGCGGCCCCGTGGGCGCGCTTGGGGATAAGGCCGAGGGCGTAGCCGCAGGTGTGGTGCGGCTTAACCGTCACCGGGGTGTCGTAGACCAGGTGGGAGGCCTTGACCTGGGCGACCGTGTCTACGACGACGTCGAGCGGGATGTCCTGGGGGATGATGGCGATGCCGCCGCGGCGGGCGACGGTCTCCGCCATGCGCTTGCCGGCCACGGCCGTCATATTGGCCACCACCAACGGAATGGTGGTGCCGCTGGCGTCGTCGGTGGTCAGATCCACGCCGGTGCGTGAACCCACGGCGGAGCGGGAGGGAACCATGAATACGTCGTCGTAGGTCAGGTCGAAGGTGGGTGCCATGCCGTTGAGGAACTTCACCGGGAGAGTCTACGGCGGTCCGGCTTCGGTCACCGGTCCACACCGAGGAACGTGGAACGCGGCAGGAGCAGGCAGGCATGGAAAACGCCCCGCAACACCGACTGTTCAGCCGATGACGGGGCGTCGGTGCGCCAGAAGGGACTCGAACCCCCAACCTTCTGATCCGTAGTCAGATGCTCTATCCATTGAGCTACTGGCGCAATCCGGTTCGGACATTCCGGAACATTACTCGCCCATCCCGACACCCACAAATCCTCGAGCCGTGAGTCTGGGCACAGCCTTGATGCGCGACGACAGAAGCACCGACGCGACGGCGGCCGGAGGGACAGGCATCACCTCCGGCCGCCGTCGCGTCAGGTCGTTCTCAGATGCGGTGGCGGCGACGCATCCACAGCAGCACCGCGCCGCCGAGCGTCAGAGCCACGGCAACCAGGCCGAGCGCGGTGTACGCACCGGTCCGGGCCAGAGACCGGTCGCGGACCTTGACGACCGTCGCGTTGCCCGTGTCCGGACGAGACGCCTCGGTCTGCGGTCCGGCCGCTCCCGTCGGGCCGGCGCCTCCGCCTGAGCCTTCGGACGCCGACCGCGTTCCCGTTCCCGCAGACGGTTCAGCCGGCGGTGCCGTAACGGTGTCCGTTCCGGGGGCGGAGGGGCTCGAAGGCCCGATCGGTTCCACCTGCGCCAGTTCGCCGGCTACACGCAACTCGGCGGCGGACACGCCGCTCGCCGCATATGGAGCGACGCTGGTCAGATCCACGCGCACATAGCGCCCGCGCACGGCCTGATCGAGTTCCAAAATGATCGGTACCGGGCGGATCGATATCCGGCGGTCGAACTCGATCTCCACTGTGCCCGCGGACTCCCAGTTCTCACCATCAGTGGACACATGCGCGGTCACTCTCGTGGCACGACTGGAGTTACTGCCTTGCTCGGGTGTGTAGTGGACCTTGGAGACGTCGTAGACGCCCCCGAGGTCGATCGTGTGACTCGCATCGGCGGAAGTTGAGGCGACGTCTGTGAAGATGTTGTCATCCACGGCTGCCTCGGCGCCTTCGGGTGAGGTCACCGTCAAGGACGACTGCGGCAGGTAGCCGGCGGTCTTCCAGTCGATGGTGATCTCCGGGGAGGTCCAGGCGGCCCAGTCGGTGGCCACCGACGTGTCGCCCCCGATCGGGCACACACGCATGGTCAGTATGTAGCTGCCGGTGGGTGCCTGCTGCAGGTTGCCGTCGGCGTCGTAGTAACCGCCGAACCAGACGTACCCGACGTTCTGGCCTCGTACACGCCACTCCGTGTCGGATGCGGCCGGCCCGAGGTAGGTGACGGTGCCGTCGTTGTAGACCCGGGAGACCTCCAACACGGCCCCGCGGTAGGGGATCAGCGGCTCTACGAGCACGACGGGCAGGTCCTCGTAGGCGCCCTCGGTGGTGCGGGTGGAGTCGCCGAACACGTAGCTGCCGGTGTCGACGGGACTTGCGTCCATGTTGACAATGCCGGTTGCGCCACCGAATACCTGAGCGGCGGCCAGGTTGCCCACCACACCCGAGTAGGGGATGCGGATGGTGCGGGAGGCGTCGTCGGGGGTAGCCACCACCCAGCCGCCGTAGAGGTCGCCGTCGGCGCCGTCGGCGGGGGCGGTGATGGTGACCGATACGGTGGCGGAGCCGCCCGCAGGGATCGTGACCTTAGAGCCGTCGGTGGAGACGGTCGCCGCAGTGGTGGTGCCCTGCTGGGGGGCGGAGGCGGGACCGGTGACGGTGACGGCGTCGGTGTGTGACAGCGTGTAGGTGACCTCCCTGTCCGCATGGTTGGTCAGGGTGACCTCCTGGGTGTTTCCGTCCGGGTGGTGCTCGGACTCACCGAGGTTGAGGACGGAGGCGCTGGTGGCGGTGGTGGCCTGGATGGCGGCATCGACGTTGATCAGTCCGGCGCCCTGGTGAGCGACCGGTTCGAGCAGGCCCGCGTCGTCCGCACCCGCCCATGCCAGTGGGGTGGCGGTGGAGCGCAGCCGCCAGGCGACGGCGTCGACCGGGGCGGTGCCGCCGGCCTGCCGGATATCGGGATGCGCCTGCATTATCAGGGCGGCCGCGCCGGCCAGGTACGGGGAGGACATGGAGGTACCCGAGGAGGAGCGGTAACCGCCCTGCTCCAGGGGCCAGGTGGACCATAGGTAGCCGCCGGGGGCGACGACGTCGGGCTTGAGACCGAGGTCGGAGTTCAGACCCCAGGCGCTGAAGGCGGAGACCCGCCCGCCGGTGGTGGTGTTGAACTCGGCGGGCTCCTCAATGAAGGTCAGTTGAGAGTCCCCGGCCAACTCGGCGCGGATGGCATCACCGGATGCCTGGCTGATGGCAACCACCGGGATGGAGATGACGACGCCGTTGCGGCTGCCCAGGCGCACGCCGAGCTGGGCGGGGGCGGAGTTGTCGAAGACGATTCCGGCGGCTCCGGCGGCCTCGGCGTTGGCGGCCTTGGTGAAGAAGTCGCAGACGCCGCGACGCACTAGCACGAACCTGCCCGCGAAGGCGTCGGCGTCAGCGGGTTCGCACAGCAGGGAGGCGTCAGTTACCTCGTCGCCGCCATCAGCCTCCAGGTCCCCGGAGGCTACGAGCGGGTAGCGGACGTCGTCGTTGCGCTGCACGGTGCCGACGTGCCCCTCGGCGACGACGTAGGGGAACCGGCCGTCGGCGCCGACGGAGTCGGAGGAGACGGTCAGGTAGTGGCTGAACGCGATGGTGTTGTCGATACTGCCGGCGGCCAGAACGTGCTCGGCCGCGGCGGGCGATCCCATGCTCCAGACGCCGGCCTCACCGGCGTTGCCCTGGGCGGCGGTGACAACGACGCCCTGGTTGGCGAGCGATTCGGCGGCGGCGGTGATCGGGTAGTCGGTCATCAGCATGTAGTCGGCGCTGACAGAGAGGTTGACGATGTCCATGCCATCGGCGGCGGCCCGCTGCATGGCGGCAACCATGACCACGGCGGTGGAACTGCCTTTGCAGCCGAATATCCGGTAGGCACCGATCTGCGCGTCGGGGGCGACGCCGGTGATCTCCTCGGTGCCGGCTGCGCCCGACGCGGCGGCGATGCCGGCGACGTGGGTGCCGTGGCCGGAGCAGTCATCGGGGTAGGGGTCCGGAATGGGGCGATAGGAGATCTGGGGGGCCACCTCCGCCACTACCGGATCACCAAAGGAGTCGCCAACGAAGTCGTATCCGGCCGTTATCTTGGCGTTGGGGAAGTTGCTGGAGCCGTCCCCCTCGGTGGCGCCCTCACCCGGGGTGCCGGTGCCGCCGAACTCGGTGTGGTCGTAGTCGACACCGGAGTCGATGATGCCGATCTTGACGCCGTCTCCGGTGTAGCCGAGTTCGGACTGGGCTATGTCGGCGCCGGTGAGATCCAGCGCCGTTGACATCTGGGGGGTCACCACCCCCTCTTCCTGCTCCTGGGCGGTACGCGGATCGGCGGCGGTCTCCTCCACGGGCTCCGGGATGCTGATCACCGGCTTGATGGAGGCCACCTGGTCCAGTTCGGCCAGGGATTCGATGGCGGCATCGTCAGCCACGAGGGCGACGCCGTTCCACAGGTCCCCGTACGTGGTGGTGACCTCGGCGTCGATACCCGCCTGCATCATGGCGACGTTCAACTGGTTCTGCTCGGCGATCACGGTGGCGGCGTTGCCGCCGACGGCGATGGCCGGCGAGGAGAGTTCGACGAACCATTGGTTCTCAATGGTTTCGGCCCGAGTGCCATCCGGGAGGATGATGTCGCGGGTGATCTTGACGCTCGGATCGGTGTCGGAGCCTCCAACGGTCAGGTCCGGGACGGCGGGATGGGCGGTCGCGGCGGCGGTCGGCGTGGCTGCGGCAGGCGTGGTCGCGGCCGGTACGAGCAGGGCGAGAGCCGCGAGAGCCGTCACTGCGACGGCGATGGGGCGGCGACGCACCGGCTGCTCAGGGTGCCGTTCAGGGGGTGCGGATCGGTGGTGGCGCACTGTGCTTCTTCCTCGGATTGGGGATAGGGGACGCGTTTTGGAATCAGAGCCAACGCTCCTCACCATACGTTATCAATCCGATACACCGAAAGTGAAGCGGTAGACGCCCAAACAACTATGGTTCGCGTCACTGCGGCGTTCGCCCGGCAGGTTCGCCGACGCCCGTCACCACCTCGCCCCCACAAGGCGAGGGCCCAGGGACTTTTTGTTGGAATTCCAACGTTTGGCGGAGATGGGGAGATTCGAACTCCCGAGGGGTTTTATCCCCAACCTTCTTAGCAGGAAGGCGCACTAGGCCACTATGCGACATCTCCAGTTGCCGGATCGGCCCGATGAGCCTACCCCAACGCACGGGGTGAGGCAACGGCCGAAGCGGAACTCACGTGAAGCACCGGCGATGGCCCGCCGCCACCCGTGGCGGAGAGGGAGGGATTCGAACCCCCGGTGCGCCAGGCGCACAGCGGTTTTCAAGACCGCCACATTCGGCCACTCTGTCACCTCTCCAGGTACGTGCGAAACCCTACCACCTCGCGCCACACATCGCGGTACGCACTCAAGCTATAACACCGATCACAAAACGGGACCTTCGTCCCCTGGGCATCGAGGCAGAGGTCCGATTGGTCGGTGTACTGGATGGTCGCCTTCGGACTGCTCGTAGGTTGGAGCAATGCCATCGGCGGACTGGTTCTGGCGGTGCTTGCGGAGATCGGCTGGACCAACAACTCCTCGTCCGCCGTCTTCTCCTCACTGACCACGGCATGAATGTTCGTGGGAGCGCTGATCGGCGGCGCGATTGGCGATCGCCTGGGACGCGCAACGGCTTCCTGGGATTCGTGGCCTTCCACATCATCACCATGCTGGTCGCGGCCGCCTCCCCGAACATGACCTTCCTCATCGTGGTGCGCGTCTTCATGGGGATCGCGCTCGGCGGCCTGCGAACGGTACTGTTCGCCTCCTGGACGGAGTACGTCCCCTCGCGGGACCGTGGATCCTGGTCCTCCAGGGCCTCCTTCATCGGCAACTGGTCATACCCGATCTGCTCGCTCATCGCCTCCTTCCTCGTCGGCGTCACCAGTCCCGAGGCGAACTGGCGCATCCAGTTCATCATCCCTGCCATCACCTCGACGATTGTGCTCATCATCGTGTGGCGGCTCTTCCCCGAATCACCCCGCTGGCTCGAAACCAAGGGACGCTACCGGGAGGCCAATGAGCTGCTGGACCAGATCGAGGCGGAGGTACAGCGCCGCAACGACATCACCCTGGAACCGGCGGCCGCGGCCGTGGAGGCACACGCGAAGGTCCGGGGCCGGGTGAACCTGCCCTACAGCGCACTGTTCAAGGGAGAACTGCTCAAGCGGGTGATCGTCGGCTCCTTCGCCCTGATCGCCATGAACGTCATCCAGTACACCCTCATCAACTGGCTGCCGACCATGCCGCTCTCCCAGGGCATTGACCTGGCCGACTCCGTGGTGCTGAACACCATGAGCATGTTCGGAGCGCCCATCGGCATCTTCATCGCCGTGTTCATCATCGACCGCTTTCCCCGCCGGGTCTTCGGGATCGGCCTGCTGCTGATCATCGCCGCGCTGGGCTACGTCTACTCCTTGCAGATGTCCATGACCGCCCTGTCCATCGTCGGATTCCTCCTGATCATCTTCGTCTACATGTTCGTCTGCTTCGCCTCGGCCGTCTACGTCCCCGAGATCTGGCCGACCGCGCAGAAGATGCGCGGGCTCGGCATCGCCAACTCGATCGGCCGGATCGTCGCCATCGCCTCCCCCTACCTGGTGGCCTGGTTGCTGACCGAGTTCGGCGTGATCGCCGTATTCATGGTCCTAGGTCTGCTGCTGAGCGCCTGCGCACTGGTGCTGGCGATCTTCGGCATCGAGACGCGGGGGCGCAGCGTCGAAGAGATGGCGCTGGCTATACGCACAGCAAAAGCCGCTTAGTTTCTCAAAGGGGAGATACACACATGAGCACCAATTCAAAGGCCGTACTCGACCACCCCGGCCTGATGACCATCAAGGCCTGCGAGCGCCCGACGCCCGGCCCCGGCGAGGTTCTGATCAAGATCGCCCGGGTCGGAATGTGCGGCTCGGACCTGCACGGCTTCAAGTCCGGCCCCTACATTCCACCGCAACCCGGTCAGGAGGCGGGGCTGGGGCATGAGCCCACGGGCGTCGTCGTCGAGGTCGGTAACCGCGTGACCGACCTGAAGGCCGGCGACCGCGTCTGCATCGAGCCCGGCATCCCCTGCTACACCTGCGAGTTCTGCTTGTCCGGGCACTACAACGTCTGCCCGAATGTGGACTTCATGGCCACCGCGCCCAATTACCGGGGCGCCCTCACCGAGTACCTGGTGCACCCGGCGAACCTCGTCTTCCGTCTGCCCGACGAGCTCACCCTTGATGAGGGAGCCCTCGTGGAACCGGCCTCGGTGGCCGTGCACGCCGTCGAGATGGCGGGCACGCTCCTGGGCAGGACCGTCGTCATACTCGGGGCGGGCGCCGTCGGCCTCATGGTCTCCATGGTCGCCCGCATGGCCGGTGCGCGCACGATCGTCGCCGTCGATCTGCAGGACGGCAGGCTACAGACCGCGCGCAGGCTGGGCGTCAACGCCACGGTGAATAGCGGTGAGGACGATCCGGTCACCCGGATTAAGTAGGTCGCCGATGCCCTGGGGTACATCGACTACTTCTTCCCCAACGCCGAAGAGGCCATCACCCTGACGGGAGCCCGCGACGAGTCCGAGGCGGCGGCGGTGCTGGAGCGCCACGGCGTGACTAATACGGTGCTGAAGGTCGGCGCGCGCGGCTGCCTGGTTCACAACGCCGACACCAGCGAGATCGTCCCCGCCGTCGGTCGCGACGCGGTGGACACGACGGGGGCGGGGGATAACTTCGCCGCCGGTTATATCTGTGTTCTGCTGCGCGGAATGAACCCGGTGGACGCGGCCGTGTTCGCCAACGGGGTCGCCTGCCTGTCGGTGACCCGGCTGGGCGCCACCGCGGCCGTGCGGTCATTGGAGCAGGTCGAGGAGTTCATTGCCGGCATTGAGGCCACAGGCACGTGAAGCAGGGGGTCGGCTGGCCCAGTGGGCTGTCGATGAGCGCGCGTTGTCGTCCTGGTGTCGACATCCGCGGACACGCGCACACTGACTACGAGGCCCCGCTTCGCTGGATGAGTTGCATGGCCCGTATGACGGGACTATCGGCCTCCCGCATGCCGTGCGCTGGCAGTCCGATCGGCTCGGCGTAGATGTGGGTGTGGTTGGCTGGCGGCGCATGGCCTACCAAGCGTTGCTCGCAGAAGGAACCGCTGATAAGCAACGACGGCTCATGAACCGGGACCGGCTTGTCGAGACGTGGCCGATTCTGAACATGGATGCACGCATGCGCCACCTGTGGGAGGGACGGTTTCCCGAATTGCAAGTGACCGCGTGACCGGAGTACAGGAGGAATAGCGCCGCATCACGCTCCTGTCCCTGGAAGCCGCCGGCGAAGAAAGCGGCTTCGCCCTGGCCGGGTCGGGTGCGATCCGTGAGCACGGCTTGATCGACCGGCCCACGGAGGATGTGGACCTGTTCACTGTCGAGCAGGCGCAGACCCGGTTTCGTGCGTCACTCGTTCAGGTCATCGCGGCGCTTGGCGCTGCCGGCTACACCGTGGAGACTCGTCATCGGCAGGATGCATTCGCCCAGTTCACCGTTATCAATCGGCAGGGACTCAGCACCGACGTCGACCTGGGGGCCGACTGGCGCACCCTCCCGCCCGGACGTTTGGAAATCGGCCTGGAGGGTTATTCATAGGGGTGATTCGCCGCTGCGAAGTTACCGCGTTTTCTGCGTGATTGTGAGCAAGGATTGTGATTGCGTGGAGGTGCTGCCGGTGGGGTGATAACCCTCCGACTACCGCATCTTTCTACGGGAAGAGCTGGATTCGGTGGGTGTCGTGGGTTGCCGTGGGGGGTGTCCGCCGTCGGCGTGCCTTGTTTGGGCCGCTTGGCTCTGTTTGGGTCGTCAGCCTCGATTTGGACCGCGTTACTCTGTTTGGACCGCCGTAGTGTGCTACTAGGGCGGTCCAAACAGACTTATGGGATCCAAACCGACGTATGGGGTCCAAACAGATGCAGGCGGTCCAAACGTGGAGTGGTTCGCTCAGAACCTTGACAACGTGGAACGCATCCACCCCGAAGAGGTGCGTATCTATCACGTCACTCTCGACCAGCTCGCCGGCGTCAAAGACCGTATGAAGGCGTGGGCCACCGCTATCCGCACGCGCCCGACGTGAGCGCACGCAGGCCAGATTGCACGGCCGGATCGAGCAGGGCTGAGGCGGCGGGGGGAGACGTCACGGCGTTGAGGAGTGGCGCGCCGGCTATCGTTTTTGACAGTCCGCCCCGAAATCAATCAGCTAGGCGATGTCGTAGTTGAAGCGGTAGCGGGCGGCGGTGATGTGTTGGCGACCCACATAGATGAGACGCCCAGCGTCGTCGAGTATCTCCCGGTAGAAGAAGAAAAGCGGGTCCCCGACCAGGACCTGCAGCAGTTCCGCCTGGGAGGAGGTGGCTGCGAGCGCATCGATGTAGGAGTTGCGCGACCCGCCGATACGCACCCCGTGCTCCGCCAGGACCTCGAACAGCGAGCCCTCAAGCGGTGCCTCCTCCAGGAATGCCAAGCGACTGTACGGGTAGTAGTTGTCCTCGATCATGATGGGGACGCCGTCGGCGTAGTGCAGTCGCTGGATGTTCAGCACCTGCGTGTCGGTCAGCTCGGTCGGCGGGGTGAAGGCGGAAGGCGGGTCCTCCAACAGTGTCCGGGCCAGTACTTTGGCGGACGGGGTCATGCCGCTGGCCCGGCAGGACTCGGAGAAGCTGGAGATGTGCTCGATCTTCTTGGCGATCTTGCTCTGGCTGACGAAGGTGCCCTTGCCCTGACGCTTGACGAGCAGCCCGTGTTCGCAGAGCTCCTCAATGGCCCGCCTGATGGTTATCCGGCTGACTCCGTACATGGTGGCCAGTTCGGGCTCGGTGGGAATACGCCCGCCGGGCCGAAACTCGCCGGAGTCAATGGCCGCGCGCAAGGACTGCATGACTTGAGCGAACAGCGGTCTGGTGCTCTGTCGATCCAATGGAACAGCCCGTGTCGGCGTCATCGCATCCTCCTAACGCGGCCGGGGTCATGAGGCTATACCACCGTACGACAACGGGTCGGCCCGCTCGGATGCCGCTCAAGGGACCAGTCATGCGCATGACCGGGATCGGCGGCCGCTCACCCCCGGCCGAACAGGCCGCGGCGGCGGGTCTGGCCCCGTGAGTCGGCCGCGGTCTCGCGCCGGGCCGGTGCGTCCAGGAGGCCCTCGCTCAGCGCCTGTCCCACCGTCGGCCACACGGGCATGCGGGCGGCCAGCGTCATCTGCAGGGCGTGATAGATGTCCGGATGCCCCTCCCAGGTGCGGGTGGACAGCTCGTTCGCCTGGTTCAGCTCGTGGGTCCACACGCCGGGGGCGGTGATGAGGAACTCCTCGGCGTAGTCGATCCAGGAGCGGTAGCAGTGCTCGTAGTGCTCGACGTCGATCTCGCCACGGCCGGCGTCGAGCAGCGCCCGGCGGATGGCGGCAGCGGCCGACACGCCCTCACAGACCACCCAGTGCATGCGCTCATGGACGATGGGGCGGCCGTCGAAGTCGGTGGTGTAGACGAAACCGGGGGCGCCGTCGGCCCGCCAGCCGTCGGTGCGAGCGCGTTCGAAGAGTTGTTCCGCGGCGTCCAGCATCCAGTCGGGGGTGGGCAGGGAGCGGGCGACCAGGGCGGCGCGTGCCTGCACGGTCAGGCGCGACCACTCCAGGCCGTGGCCGGGGGTGACGCCGTAGGGGCGGAAGGGGTGGGCGGGGGCGTCGCGGTTGTAGTCCAGACGCGGCTTCCACTTGGTGTCGTAGTGTTCGGGCAGCCTCCAGTCGTGAGCGCGGGCCTGAATATTGACGGCATAGTCGACGATCTGGACGGCACGGACGAGCCAGCTGGTGTCTCCGGTGACGTCGGAGGTGGCCAGATAGGCCTCCATCGTGTGCATGGCGGCGTTGATGCCGCGGTAGTCCTCCGGGTCGGTGAAGTCGGCGGCGTAGGACTCGATGGGCAGACCGTAGGTGTCGTCCCACCAGTAGCGGTTCTGGTTCTCCATGGCATCCAGCAGCAGCTCGTGTGCGCCGGGGCGGTTGGCAGCCGTGGCCGCGGCGGCGGCCAGCAGCACGAAGGCGTGCTGGTAGCACTCCTTGCGGGCGTCGGCGTCCACGGGGATGCCGTGGCCGTCGTCGTCGAGCTCATGGCGGACGGCGGAGTACCAGCCGCCGTGCTCGTAGTCGCGCATCACCTTGCTCAGGGCGCGCACGCCGTGGTCGGCGTAGCGGCGGCAGCCGGGGATGCCCAGCAGCGCCCCCAGGGAGAAGGCGAAGGTCATGCGACCGGTGATCCACAGTTCTACGGGGTGGCTGGTGTCGACGACGCCGTCGGTGCCGATCCAGCCGAAGCCGGCGGGCACCTTGGCCGCTCGCGCGTAGCGCAGTAGCGCGTGTGTCTCCTCCGCCAACCAGCGGTTGTGCTCGGGGGCGCCGAACCATCCCAGTCCCATGAGTCCTCCTCGACCCGGAGTCGTGGCCCGGACCTGTATGCCGGGGTCACCCCGAACGTTAGCAGGCGGGGCGGCGGCAGTGTGCGGCGCGGGCCGTCAGAGTTCACGGGGGTCAGAACTCAGAGTATCTGGGAGACTGCGTCGAACTCGTGGCGGCCGGCACGCGGGTGGAAGGCGTCGTCGTCGCCGTGCCCGACGATGACGACGGCGATGGTCTGCCAGGGACGGTCGGCGTGGAACTCGGAGTCGATTCCGGGCAGGTCGGCACCGGTCATGACGCCGACGTCGAGCCCCTCGGCGCGCAGGGCAAGCACCAGATATCCGAGCTGGATCAGCGCGGAGTCACGGGCGAGTCCCTGCCGCATCTCCATGGAGCCAGACAGACGCCGGAGCATCTGCTCGGAGGCGCCGAGTTCCCGCATGGACTTGTCCAGGGCGAGGTCGGCGGAGATGATCATGGCCAGCGGCGCGCCGAGCACCGGCTCCTGGTTGATCCCCGCCATCAGCGGCGCCAGGCGTCGGCGGGCCTCCGGTGAGGCGAGCAGATCCAGACGCATGGGCTGGGAGTTCAGTGCAGTGGGGGCCCAGCGAGCATTGTCGTAGGCGCGGCGCACCTGCTCGATCGGTGCCGGCTCGTCCCGGAACGAGCGGGCCGTGTGGGCGTCGGAGAAGAGCGCTGCGAGGAGGGATTCATCGGATGCGGCGTCATGACTGCTCATGCTGGAAGCAACCGCCTTGCTGCCAAGACTATTCCGGACCCGTCGCGGAGCACCTGTTGCGGTTCCTCCCGACCAGCCGCCCACCGCTCACGCGTCCCCGACGCGGGTTAGGGCTTGCCGCTACACCACACTTCTTCGCAGCAACATGTATCCACCCGCCAACGAGAGCAGCGGGTAGCCCACCGCTGCGGTAACGAGAGCCGGATAGCTCACAGCGTTGACCACCACCGCATCCGCCGATGTCAAATAACCGAACACGTTATTGGGGAGCCATCGGCTGAGGAACTCCGCGACGCCGAGCGGTATGAGCCCCAATACTATAGGGGCAATCAGAGTAATCGCGACATATATTCCTAAAGCAACCGCGGGACGCCTGAATAGGAAAGCAAGCCCCGCAGCGAACAGTGCGCTGCACACTCCCGTAAAGCACTGAACGAAGATCTGTCTCCACACCATCGGGTCAGCCAAGCTGATTGTATAAGGCGAACCGGAAAGCAGCAGCGCCTCAGCTGGCACCAGTACCACCAACAAGGCAAATAAAACGCCCGCGCTGCCAAGCACCGGTGGCAGCGATTTCGTCAACACGTAACGTAGCGGCCTTTGGCTGGCGGCGTACGTCGTGTATATGAATCCCGATTCCCACTCCGAGCAGATGAACACTATCGCCGCCAGACCGAAAAATATCTGAGCGAAGGAAAACCCGAACCCCGAAATCTCATAGAGGAACGAGGTGTCAGTCAACGGCTCGCCGGACATGTACGAAGAACGAACGGAGAACGCAACGGCACATGCCATACCGCCCATGACCACCACGCCCGTCAATACACAAGCCCACACCACTCGATACCCAGCGAGCACACGGGACTGAACCCGTAGCTCAGAGAAACGCGACATCTTGTAAGAGTCCATTTTCCAATCACCTGACCGAACCGGACGAAACCGAAAGGTAAAAATCCTCGAGAGAGGTCGACTCGGCTTCGAGACGCAGTGGCACGAAGGCGTTGTCACGCAGCAGCATACCCAACACCTCCGGCTCGCACGAACGAACTAGAACCACGCCGTCACCAAAGCGGGCGTCTATACCCGCCCGCCGGCAAACCTCAACGAGACGATCATTCTCGGTTGTCGACACGAAAATCCTGCCGCGCGAAGACACCGCATCCTCGAGAGCACCCGTCCAACTAACCCGAGCCTGCTTAATGATCGTAAGGGAATCCGCTATCTCCTGCACCTCACTGAGCGTATGCGAGGACAACAGCACACCACCTCCCGTGTCTCTAAATTCTCGAAGAAAGTCACGCAACCAGATGATGCCGTCGGGATCAAGTCCGTTCATGGGCTCATCGAGTATCAGATATCGCGGTTCCGCGAGCAACGCAATCGCCAGATTCAGACGTTGTCTCATGCCGAGCGAGTACGACCCAACACGTCGATCCGCCGCGTAAGCAATACCAACCTGCTCTGCAACAAACTCCACCCGGCTATCTGGAATGCCGTAACCCCTAGCCACTGAGCGCATGGCAACGCCACCCGTTATACCTCCAATTACGCCCTGCCGATCCAACACGCAGCCAAATAACGACCACGGGCTCGGGAGTTCGTGTACCGGCGTCCCGTCAATCAGGCACACACCATCATCGGGTTGTTCCATGCCCACGCACATGCGCAGCGTCGTGGATTTACCGGCACCGTTCGGCCCGACGAACCCGACTATACCGCCGGGACGCACCTCCACCGACACATCAGACACCGCGATCACATCCCCGTACCGCTTGCTCACATTCTTGATCTCTATCATGTCACCTTCACTTCAAGCACCTGCCGAACCCTGTGCTACACAGAGTCCAAAGGCGCACCCATTATTCCAGTAGAAACTATCTCTGTTGAGTTATCGAATCGGTTTTCCACTGACCAACATCGACAGTAGACATGATGGGGACCCTTATTGTTCTGTGGCGCGACAGGGTTGAACTGCTTGGAGCGAGCGTATCGCGCGTGCAGGGCTTCGGCAACCCAGCACTCAAACGTAGTGGGCCCGGCTGGCGGGGTCGGAGCGCAGCGTGGCGAAGGCTGACAGAAACATGGCTCTCTTGAGGCGCTTGTTGCCCGCGTGGGCGACGCACCTGGCCGCGGATGGAGACCCCGACCGCCGGGTGAAAGCGTTGATGGAGCTGAGTGTGGGGCATGGTGCGGGCAGCGTCGGCGATCATGGCCGCGCACTTCGGGTCGGTCTTGGAGCCGGCCAGGGCGGTGGCCCAGTGCTCGGCCTTGCCCACGCCCCGTTGGACCGCCCACGCCCCGTTGCGTCGCTGTGTCGTCATCCACCGCTTGTGCCTTGTCATGCCGGCTCCTGACAGGGGCGGTCGCCACAGCTCCTGCTCCACGCCACCGGATGAGGTTCGGCACCGCCCGGGTGAGATGCTGGCTTTGGCGGCGGTGGGGGCGCTGCTCGGCTGCCGCACCATGTTGGCGATCATCTGCTACGCCACTTCGGGGTTAACAACGCCTGTTGACGGTCTGCTGAAGGGTTCTTAGGTGTACAGCAGAAGGTTAAGTAGCGTTGTTAACGTCCAACCGGCGCAGCAGGCACCTCAGCCCACCCCAACCATCACACCCTCAAACCGGAAGAGCCTCATTGTCGTACGGCATGACTTGACTAGGCCCCTTCCCCGGGCCAGGGCCCGGTCAGTCCAACAGGATCACACCCCGCGGTCGGCCGAGGAAAACCGAGCGACGTGTTCGACACCAGGAAGTTACCACACCGCCACCGAGTGCGGGAGGCGTTCACCCGCTGATCTCGATCAGGGAAGAAGCCCTCACTTGGGCCAGGCGGCCTCCGCCTGGGCCAGCGCCTCCTTGGAGCCCAGCTCGCCGCGGGTCCACTGGTTCAGGGCGCTCCACAGCACGTCCGTGCCCACAGTTGACGGCATCGAGTCGGAGGCGTCGAAGCGGATCACGGACTGGCGCGATTGCAGCAGCAAAGTAGCGCGCCTAGCCACATCGGAGCGTATTTTCGAGGCATCCACACTGCGGTTGGCGGTGGCCACGCCGCCGAGGTCGACTCGTCTCTGCGCCCACTCGGGGCTGGTCAGGTATGTCATGACCGCCTTGACGGCCTCGGGATCCGTCCCGTCCTCGCCGCCCTGGCCGGGTTGGGATGCAGTCGCAGACAAATCCACCAGGAAGTCCCCGCCGACTATCACCGGTTGGCCGGCGGCGTCGTCGTCCGCAACACCGGGCACCAGGAACGCGGAGACCACCCCGCCCGTCGTCGCGGCCGTCCGGGAGGCGGTGGCCTGCTCGGTCGCACTTGCCGTCGGCGCGGCGGAGCCGGCCGTCCCCGTACCGGTGGCGGTCCCGGGGGCGGTGGCCGCCGCACCACCGGCGGCTACGACCTGCGCCTCGGCGGGCAGCAGGTTCTCATACCCTGAGGAGGCGTGCAGCATGTAGCAGGAGCCGTCCAACAACTGCTCGCCGGCAGCCTCCAGGGTGGTCTCGGAGGCGCCTACGCCACCGCCGGGCACATGTCCGGCGGTCAGGAGCAGATCACCGACCGTGTCCAAGGCGCGCACGGCGGAGGCATCGTCGAGGGCGACGGCGTGGCCGGCCCAGGCGTCGTAGGCGCCCACGCCGCCGGTGGCCAGCAGGGTCTCCTCGAGCCAGTCGCTGACGGCCCAGCCGCTGGAGTCGCCGTCGGATGCCCCCAGGCACCAGGGTGTGGCACCGGAACGCTGGGCGGCCTCATCGGCGCCCGGGTCACCGGCCCCGGCGTCGGCAGCGTTGTCGGCGTTGTCGGCGGTGATGCGCCTGGTCAGTGCCACCAGTTCATCCCAGGTGGTGGGAACCTGGTAACCGGCCTGCGTGAAGGCCACCGGCGAGTACCAGACGAAGGACTTCACCGACGCCATAAGCGGTGCGGCGTAAAGCACACCGCCCACCGAACCGGCCTCCATCCAGGAGCGGTCCCAGCCGAGTTCAACGTTGGCGCCCACCGAGTCGGGCAGGGCCGCCAGCCTGCCGGAGCGAGCCAGGTCGCCCACCAGGCCCGGCTGTGGGACGACAGCCAGGTCCGGAAGGTCCGCGCCCGCCTCGGCCCCGGGCCCCGGCTCCTCCAAGTGCCCGCGCAGCAGAGTCTCCAGATCGTCCGAGCCGGTGTGGGTCACGTCGATTCCGGTGCACTCCTCGAACTGCTCCAAGGAAGTGTCGAAGCGCTCCGCCTCGGTGCCGGTGAAGGCAGTGGCAATAGTGACCGTGGTGCCCTCGGGAAAGTCGACCTCGGCCAACCCGGCGCACGGTTGCGTGGCGGAGGCGGCAGGATCGGCGTCATCGACCGTCGAGCAGGCGGCCAGGCCGCCCGTCAGCAGTAGGAGTGCAGCCGCTGCGGGGGCGAGGTGGGCGGCCATCCGCCGCGGGGTGATCCACGACCGTTTCATGAGCTCCTCCGGGTTCGTTCCACAACGGCGTCCAGCACGGCCGCACAACCATCGTGCCATACCGTATCGGTAACGATATCTCCCTGTTCCTTTACCCACTGTGGTGCCGAACCCATCACGGCCCCGACACCCGCCCAGCGCAGCATCTCCACGTCGTTGGTCCCGTCCCCTACGGCGACGGCGTAACCGGCGTATGTACCCAGCCGGGTCACCAGCGCCTGAAGGGCGGAGGCCTTGGTGATGCCCTGCGGGGCGACGTCCAGCCAGGCGGTCCAGCCGACCGCGTACTCCACCGAATGCAGGTCGGCCCGTCCGACCACGGCGCTGAACTCGTCCACCGGCATGCCCGGGGCGCGCAGCACCACCCGGGTCACCTCCGCGCTACGCAGTTCATCCAGGGAGACGACGGTCTGCTTCTCCATGAGTTCGCCGTCGGGGAAGGGCCGGGACACCCGGAAGCCGGCCCCCAGGTCCTCCACCGCAACGATGCCGTCCGGAACCGCCTCCAGCAGGGCGTCGATGGCGGTGGCCGGGTTGAAGGTGCGCGAGTCGACGATCTCGTAACCGCCCGGGAAGGCCGGGTCCATACGCAGCGTAATGGCGCCATTGGCGCAGACCATCCACCCGTCGGTCAGCCCCAGGCGGCGGGCGACCGGCACTGCGGCGGTGATTCCGCGCCCGGTGGCGATCACCACCTGCACCCCCCGGTGACGCAGGCGGGCGATCGCGGCCATGACGCGCTCGGATATGCGACCCTCCAGGTCGAGGATGGTGCCGTCCACGTCCAGGGCCGCCACCATGCGCTCATCCGGTACCAGGTAGGGCCGACCACCCTCGCCGTCGGCCTCCAGCCGATCCAGGTCTGCCATGCGGGCACGCACGAGCGCGTGATAGTCGTCATGAGACAGCGAGCGGTCGTAGCCGGGTCCGTAGACGCCGACCGTCTGGGAGTTCCAGGCGGCCGATCCGATCAGGGCGGCGCCGTCGTGCTGGTTGTCACCCTTCCGGTCGAGCGGGGCGGGCGCTTCCTCGGCCATACCGTCAGGCAACCGGCTCGATGACCTCGAGGCCACCCAGGTAGGGTCGCAGACCCTCCGGAACGACGATGCTCCCATCCGCGCGCTGCTGGTTCTCCAGGATGGCGACCATCCAGCGGGTGGTGGCCAGGGTGCCGTTGAGGGTGGCCACCGGGGCGGTCTTGCCGTCGCGCCGCTCCCGGATGGACAGGCGACGGGCCTGGAAGGTGGTGCAGTTGGAGGTGGAGGTGACCTCCATCCAGCGGTTCTGGGTGGGCAG
>NZ_JAUMUL010000067.1 GCF_030530635.1 Actinomyces sp. | reverse complement strand
TAACAACTACCGACCTCGGCACGTAACAACTACCGAACTCGGTGAAGTTGGAACGGCGCACCGGTAGCCTGGCGCATGGAGCCCTGGCCGGGCGATGCATCTGCACCGCCCGGCCGCGGAAACTCCCGGGGGGCCGATTGGACGCCCATGCGCTTCCCGGCCTCGCAAACGCCCACGCCCCGAAAGGAACACCTGCCATGCACCTGCTCCGCCGAACCGCGGTCGCAACCTTCCTTACGCGGCGAGGCGCTCTAGGCGCCGCCGCCCTGGTCGCCTCGCTGTCACTCACCGCCTGTGGCGGCGCCGCCTCCTCAATTGCCTCCAGCCCTCCGACCGCCACCGGCACTGCGGACGCTGCTGATATCTCCGGGGCGATCGTGGTACTCGCCGCAGCCTCCCTCCAGAGGCCCTTCGAGGAGATCGCCGCGGAGTTCCAGCGAACGTATCCGGCAATCTCCGTAGCCTTCGACTTCCAGGGCTCGCAGGACCTGATCACCGCACTTTCGGAGGGCGCGGAAGCGGATATTCTCGCAACCGCAAATAACTCCACCATGGATGACGCCGCTGCGCGGAACCTCGTGAATGACCAGACCGAGTTCGCCACAAATGTGCTAGCCCTCATCGTCCCGGCCGGCAACCCCGCCTCCGTCACCGGGATCAACGACGGCTCCCTGGACGGGGCGGACCTGGTCGTCTGCGCCCGGGAGGTGCCCTGCGGCGAGGCCACCCAAGCGCTCGCCAAACAGCTGGACATAACGCTGACACCGGCCTCCGAGGAGCAGAAGGTCACCGACGTGCGCGGCAAGGTGGAGTCCGGTGAGGCGGACGCCGGCATCGTCTACGCCACAGACGCCGCCGCTGCGGGAGACGCCGTCGGAGTCATCGCCCTGCCCGATAACGACGTCGTCAACCACTATCCGATCGCGCTCACGCGGGACACCGTGAACCCAGAAGCAGCTCAGGCCTTCGTCGACCTGGTCCTGTCCGACGCCGGGCAGGCGATACTGGCCGGGCATGGTTTCCGCGCCCCCACCGGCCGGTGAGCCGGCCAATGCCCGACGGCGCCGTGCACGCCCGCGCCGCCTCCACCTCGGAGCATTCCCGCACCGACCGCACTCGGCTGCCGGCAGCAATAATACTGCTGGCGGTTATCGGCGCCTGTGCCACCATACTGCCGTTCGTAGGCCTGGGCGCCCGCGTGGGCTGGAAGCAGCTGCCCGTTCTGCTCGCCTCCGAGCCGGCGCGCCTGGCACTCGGCCTGTCGCTGCGCACCTGCCTGCTGGCAACCACTATCTCGGTGGTGTTGGGGGTGCCGCTGGCGATCGTCCTGGCACACGAATGGCCGGGGGTACGGGTGGCCCGAGTGCTCGCCGTACTGCCCATGACCATGCCGCCGGTGGTTGCCGGCACAGCACTGCTGGCCACACTCGGCAAACGCGGCCTGCTCGGCCCGCTGCTGGAGCAGCTGGGCATCCAGGTTTCCTTCACCACCGCCGCTGTGGTGATTGCCCAAGTGTTCGTCTCCATGCCCTTCCTGGTGGTCACCCTGGAGGCGGCGCTGCGCTCACGTGACGGGCGCCCCGAGACGATCGCCCGCACGCTCGGCGCCCGCCCGGGGACGGTGCTGACTCGAATCACCCTGCCGCTGGCGGCCCCTGCCTTGGCGCGCGGCACCGCGCTGGCGCTGGGACGCAGCCTGGGCGAGTTCGGCGCCACCATCGCCTTCGCCGGTTCCCGGGAAGGGGTCACCCGCACCGTTCCGCTGGCGGTCTACCTGGAGCGGGAGAACGACACGCCCACCGCTCTGGCGCTGGCCGTGGCACTCATCGTCCTGTCCTTCCTGATCGTGGGAGTCACCACCTTCCCCCTGTTCACTCGTCTCCCCCTGCAAACTCGCGGCGGTACACGCTCCCGCCTCAGAGACCGCCTAAACCGGCAGGCGTTGGAACCGAAACGGGAAGGCACAACGGCCGTGACCAGCTCCCGGGGCCGTGAACTCAGGCTCGCTTTAGCCTCGCCCTCCCGCGGGGTCGAGGTCGAGTTGACGATTCCAGCGGGAGGCGCCGTCGGCCTAGTAGGCCCCAACGGATCGGGTAAGTCCACCGTTTGTGAGGTTGCGGCCGGGCTGCTCAACGCCGAGGCCGGCGAGGTCCGGGTGGGCGCCCGGCTAGTAGACGGCAAGAACTGCTTCATCCCGGCAGGACGTCGTGAAGTCGCTCTGCTTTCACAGTCGCCGGGGCTCTTCCCCCATCTGTCGGTTCTTGACAATGTCGCCTTCGGCCCCCGCTGCCGGGGGGCCAGCCGCAGGGACGCCCGCGAGCGCGCATACGCCGAATTGGCCGCGGTCGGAGCGGACGATCTGGCGCAGCGCTCAGGTTCCCGGCTCTCGGGCGGACAGGCAGCGCGGGTGGCACTGGCCCGGGCACTGGCCACCGATCCGGCAGTGCTGGTACTTGACGAGCCGATGGCGGCCCTGGATGTCGAGGCCCGCCAAGAGATGCGCCGTCTCATTGCCCATCGCGCTCGGCAGCAGGGTCTGACTCTCCTGCTGGTGACTCATGAGGCGTTGGACCTGACATCGCTGGTCGATCAGATCGTCGTTCTGGAGTCGGGAAGGGTGGTGGAATCGGGGCCGACGACGCGGGTACTGTCGACCCCCCGCTCCCGTTTCGCCGCCCGACTGACCGGAACCTGCGTACTCACCGGGAGTCTGGAGGACGGCGAGCCGGCCCTGCGGCTGCCCTCGGGGACACGGATTACCGGACGGCCCGAGCCGCAATGGGAAGGTGGGGCCGGCGCTCCCGGACTGGCGCTGGTGCCGCCCGACGCCGTCGGACTCTATCCGCGCCGCAGTTGGGCCGGGGGCGGTTCTCCGCGCAACGCCTTGGAGGTGGTGGTCGGTTCCCTGGAGCGCAGTGGCGCCCTAGTCACGGTAGGGCTGCGCACCGACGACGGCCAGGAGCTGAGCGCCGTCGTCACCGCAGGCGCAGTGGCAGAGCTGGGGATCGAGCCGGGCGCCGAGCTGCTGGCGGTGGTCAAGGCTGTCCAGGTGCGCATCACGCCCGCGCGGGGGTGAGCGGGCAGGGTATCCGCCCTAGCGAGGTGTGCGGGGCCGTGGCGGGGCGGCATAGAATTCTTGGTACAGATGTCCTATTCTGGTGGCGTCGGGCATTCAGATCGTGCAAAGGAGCGGGACGTGGACGACTCACCCATCCAGGCCGACCACGCCGCGTCACCGCCACCGGCACAGGCCGACCACACCCGAACCGCGGTGCCGGCGGTAGAGTTAGAGATCCTCGAGCGTAAGAACCGGAGCCTGGCCAATGCCCTGCGCACCGCCCGCAGCGAGTTGGCCGCCGCCCAGGCCGAGATCGAGCGCCTGAGCGCACCACCCCTGACCTGCGCCACCGTGTTGCGGGTTGTCGATCCTCTCCAACGCATTTTTGACGTCTCCCAGGCCGGGCACCGCATGCGGGTGCGGGCCTGCGCGACCCTGCCCCTGGGCGGCCTGGAGCCCGGCACAAGTGTGCTGCTCAACGCCTCCCTAGACGCCGTATCCACCGCGCCGACCGGTGACATCGGCGAACTCGTCAGCCTGGAGCAGCGCCTGGATGAGACTCATGTCCTGGTGCGGGTGCGCAGCGAGGAGTTGCGTATTGTGCGCCTGCCTCCGTGGCTGACCAGTGAGCGCCTGCGTGCCGGAGACAGCCTCATGGCCGATCTGAAGGAGGGCTTTGCCCTGTCGGTAGTACCCCGCCGCGAGGTGGAGGATCTGCTTCTGGAGACCTCCCCGCACACTCCTTGGGAAGCCATCGGTGGCCTGGATGACACCATCAAGCGCATCCGGGACACCATTGAGTTGCCAATGACCCACCCCGAACTCTTCACCGCACACCGGCTACGGCCGCCTCGTGGACTACTGCTCTACGGGCCACCGGGGGTGGGTAAGACCCTCATCGCCAAGGCGGTGGCCACCTCTCTGGCGGGGGTGACGGGCCGGCACGCCCACTTCCTGAACATCAAGGGTCCCCAGCTGCTGGACAAGTACGTTGGGGAGACCGAACGCCGCATCCGCCTGATCTTCACCCGGGCCCGGGACAAGGCCGTCCACGGCGTGCCGGTGGTCATCTTCTTCGACGAGATGGAGTCTTTGTTCCGCACCCGCGGTACGGGAGTGTCCTCGGATGTGGAGACCACGGTGGTCCCCCAGTTGCTGGCGGAGATCGACGGCGTGGAGGAGATGCGCAACGTGGTGGTCATCGGCGCCTCCAACCGTGAGGACATGATCGATCCTGCAATCCTGCGGCCGGGGCGTTTGGATGTGCGGATACGTATAGACCGGCCGGATCCGGGCGCCTGCCGCGAGATCCTCTCGCGCTACCTCACCGCCGATCTGCCCCTGTCCGAAAGGGAGCTGGACGCGGCGGGCTCACCGGAGGCGGCGGTGTCCGCGATGGGTGAAGCGTTGCTGACGGCTCTGTTCACCCGCGACGAGACCACCGCCGTACTACGGGTCCACCGCCGCTCGGGAGCGGTGGAGACTTGGCACCTGGCGGACCTGGTCTCCGGGGCCATGATCTCCTCAGTGGTTGAACGCGCCAAGGCCGCCGCCATCCAGGACGCGCTGGCGGGCAGGCCGGGACTGAGTACGGCGCATCTGCTGGATGCGGTACGCGCGGAGGTGGCTGAGACCGCGGACCTGCCGGGTGCCTCCGACCCCGAGGAGTGGGCGCGCGTCGTCGGCCGGGGCCGGCGCACCGATCCCGTGGTCGCCCTGGTCCCGGCGGGAGGATCGGAGCCGCGATGATCACCGTGCAACGCATCATGGGAGTGGAGACCGAGTATGCCCTGATCGACCGTGACGACCCCGAGGCCGATCCGACTGCCCTGTCCGAACAGCTGCTCTACGCCTACGCTCGCCAGGCCGCTGCCGAGGGCGACCCATCGACCTTGCACGTACCGGCGGAGGACTCGCGCAACTTGGAGCGGGGGGCGGGCTGCCGTTTCGACTACTCCGGGGAGCTGCCCACCCGCGACGCCCGCGACGGGGACGATCACGACCTGGCACCAGAGGCACGCACCGATCTGGAGGCCGGAGCGGTCCTCACTGGGGCTCCGACGCGCTGGATCCAGCGGGTGGACCGCTTCGGTCAGCACTACTACCGGGGCTCGGCCACACATGCGCCCAACGGCTCCCGCCTGTACGTCGACCACTCCCACCCCGAGTACGCCTCGCCGGAGACCCGCGGTCCTGTGGAGGCGGTGCGCTACGACCGTGCTGGGGACAGGATCATGCACCGCGCGGAGCAGGCGCTGTCGGCCCGTCGCCCCGGCCGCATCCAGGTAATAAAGAACAACACCGACGGGCACGGCTCGGCCTGGGGAGCCCATGAGTCCTACGCGGTGGACCGACGGGTGCCCTGGGCACTGCTGACCGACCTGCTTGTGCCCTTCCTCGTCAGCCGCTCGGTGCTGTGCGGCTCGGGTCGGGTGGGCATTGGTCCGGCGGGCGAGGAGCCCGGTTTCCAGGTGTTGGCTCGAGCCGACTTCATCGAGCGGGAGGTCTCGCTGTATACCACCCGCGAGCGCCCCATCGTCAACACGCGTGACGAGCCCCATGCCGACGCCTCCCGTTGGCGCCGCCTACACGTCATCACGGCGGACTCCTCCAGCCTGGCGGTCAGCGCCCTGCTACGACTGGGGTCGACGGCGGCCCTGCTGTCACTCGTGGAGCACTTTCCCGACCGGGCCCGGGCACTGGCCGACCGCCTGGCCATGGCCGACCCGGTGGCGGCGATCCGGGCATTCTCCCGCGACCCCACTGCGCGGGTGCGCTGCCCGCTGGCCGCGGGCGGACAGGTCAGCGCACTGGAGATGCAGCGGGCATTCCTTCAGGAGGTGCGCGAGGCGGCCGCACCGGGGGACGCCGACCTCCGGGGCGCGTGCGCTCCGGTGCCTAAGGCAGGATCGGCGGCTGAGGAGACCATGTTGGTACTCGACCTGTGGGGTGAGGCCCTGGACGCCCTGGAGGCCGGCCCCGAGCACGCCGCCCACCTGGTGGAGTGGTGTGCAAAGCTGACGCTGTTGGAGCGGCTGCGCTCGCGCTACGGCTGCGGCTGGGACGACGCCCGACTGCGGGCCGCGGACCTGCAGTTCAGCGTGGTTGATCCGACCACTTCACTCGCCGCCCGCTTGGAGCGCACGGGTGTGGTGCGCAGCGTCCTGGACGAGGTTGAGGTTGAGACCGCGGTGACGACGGCGCCGGCGCGTACGCGGGCCGGGGGACGAGCCGCACTGCTGCGGCTCTTTCCCGACCGGGTCTGGGCGGCCTCCTGGACCTCGGTGGTGGTGGACGTCGGCGCCCGCTGCCTGCTGCGAGTCACCCTGCCCGATCCCAGTAGTCCCACTACGGCGCAGGTCGAGCAGGCAGTGCGCGACGCCCGTGAGCGTCTGCTGCGCCCCGGGTTAGGCGCCGACGCCTCGAAGCCCGACCCGGGACCTGCGGAGGAGGCGGTGCTTGTGGCGACGCTGGAGGCGCTGGGCCTGGAGGTCCCGCCCGAGCCGAGGCTATACAGCTGGAACGAGGGTATCTACGCCGAGGAGCAAGGGGAACCGACGGCGCCGTGAGCACCGGCGCTGTCGACGCCGCCACCAACCGAATACAACCGGAAGGACCAGGAGGAACCCGTGTCAGAACGAATCCATGCACAAGTCTCCCGTGAGGAGCCCGAACCCGAGGCTCCGCCGCCGGCGCCACCGGTCGTCCAGGCCCAGGGCCTGGACGAGGTGCTCGACGGCATCGACGACGTCCTGGAGGTCAACGCCCTTGCCTTCGTGCAGAGCTTCCGCCAACAGGGCGGACAGTGAGCACCCCCGCGGGGCGGCTGCACCGCGTTGTCGGCATTGAGACCGAGTACGGCGTCACCAGCTCCTACCTGGGCCCCGAGGCCCACGAGGGCATGCCGCTGAGCGTGGAGGATGCGGTACAGGAGCTCTTCCGCGGCGCCGAGTCCGTACCCTCCGGTACGCACCGCTTCACCACCTCCGGTGCGCGCCTATACGTGGATATCGGTCTGCACCCGGAGTTCGCGGGGCCGGAGTGCCTGTGGGTCAGCGACGTCGTCGCCCAGGATCTGGCCGGCGACGCCCGGCTGCATGCCATGGCGCAGGCCGCCAACGAGCGTCTGGCACCGCGAGGCGCGCGCGTGCACGTGCTCAAGTCCAACGTCGACGGGTGGGGCGCTACCTTCGGCTGTCACGAGAACTACCAGGTCGAGCGCGGATTCCGGCTGCCGCTGGGCGGTCTCATCGGCCTATTGGCAGCACGCCAGGTGTTGGCGGGCGCCGGCGCGCTGCCCGCCCCGGATCAGAATCCGGCCGCGGGACCGATCGGCCCCTTGCGCTACTCCGCTCGCGCCGAGCACATCCGCACGGCGGCCTCCGACGACCCCACTCATGAGCGTGCCTTCGTCAACACCCGCGACGAGCCGCACGCCGACGCCGGTCGGTGGCGGCGCCTGCACGTGGTTGCCGCAGACTCTGCCATCAGCCCGTGGACGACGGCACTCAAGGTCGTGCTTCTCGACGCTGCCTTGACCGTGGCCGAGCGGGGGCTGTGGGACCTTGCCGAATGCGAGCTGGTGAACCCGGCGGCGGCTGCCCGGGCCTGGAGCCTGGACCCGCTCACGCCCTGCGCGCGGCCCGAGCGGGGGCCGGTCACCTGCCCGCAACTGCTGGAGGCCGCCCTGGACCGCCTCGGCGTTCTCGCACCAGCCCACGACGCCCTCAGCACGCGGGTCATGGACCTGGCCCGGCGCGGGACGCAGGCACTGCGCACGGGTGATATCGCGACGGTGTCCACCGAGCTGGACTGGGCGATCAAATACGTGGTGCTGGCGCGTGTGGCCGAGCGCGCCCCGCTGGGGTGGGCCGATCCCCGGGTGCGTCGAGCCGAACTGGCCTACCACGATCTGTCCCCCGTCACGGGGCTGCGCGAGCCGCTGACGACGGCGGGTCTGTTGACCCCGTTGGTGGGAGCGGAGGAGGTGCAGGCGGCCTGTGAGCGCGCCCCTGACGGCACCCGGGCCGCCCTGCGCGGGCGAGTCGTGGAGGCCTGCAACCGCACACGACGCCTGGCCTCCATCGGCTGGGCGCACGTGCGTCTGGACTGCCCGCCCAGCCCACAGATAGACCTGCTAGACCCTCAAGCCGCCGACAGTCCGCCGGTGGAGGCACTGCTGGAGCGCATTGAGGAACTCGGGCCGTGGGAGGGCGGTCCGGGATGCTGAGACGGTGCATGCAGATGGGCGGGCATCGTTGCGTGGTATTGGCTCACCGCCGTGGCTTCCTGGTGTGTCGAGAGGGGCGTGGCCGGATTCCGCGACGCCCTTAGCCCGGGGATTGGCGCAGCCCCAGCAGCCACATGAGGTACAGGCCGCCGCAGGCCGCCGCCAGCAGCCCGACCGGGATCTGGAAGGGTGCCAGTAGCCGCTGCGCGGCCAGGTCGGCTACCACCAGCAGGACGGTTCCCATGGCTGCGGACACTCCGAGCGTCAGCCCCGCCGTTCGGGCCAGCCGCTGCGCCAGCTGGGGCGCGGCCAGTGCCAGGAAGCCGATGGGACCGGCCACTGACACGCATACGGCCGCGAGCACCACCCCGTAACCGACCAGGGCGGCCCGCAGCCGTCCCACACCGAGCCCGAGGGAGGTGGCGGCGTCGTCGCCCAGTTCCAGGACGGCGGCCGGACGGCCGAACCAGAGAACTAGCGGGATCAGCACGGTGGCGGCCACAATCAGGGGCCGCACCTGCACCCAGGTGATGGCGTTCAGGGAGCCGTACTGCCAGGTTCGGGCGACTTCGGCCTGTTGGATAGTGGCCCGCGAGAGCAGGTAGTCGTTGAAGGCGGACAGTGTCTGGGAAAGGGCGACGCCGGCCAGCACCAGGCTCTCCCCGGCCCCGCCTCGTCGGCGTGCCGCCAGCACCACCATGGCGGCGGTGGCGAAGCCGCCGAGGGTGGTGCCCATGGCGATGGCGGCGGTGGAGGAGGCTGCGGACACGAGGATGACCAGTAGGCCGCCGGTGGTCGCCCCGGTGGTGAAGCCGACGATGTCGGGGCTGCCCAGCGGGTTGCGGGACAGGCTCTGGAAGACGGCCCCCGAAACGGCCAGCATGGCGCCGATCAGGGCAGCGGCGATGAGGCGGGGCAGGCGCTGGCCGAGCACGATGAAGCGGTCAACCCGGTTGCCCTCCCCGACCAGGACGCGCAGGGCCTGGTCGGCAGGCAACTCGTATGCGCCGGTCAAAAGCGTGTACAGGCCGACCGCGGCGGCCACCGCCAACAGCACAGTCGCCACGGCCAGGGCGCGACGGCGCACCAGCAGGCTGCGTTCCCCACCCGGGCGCAGCAGCAGGCGTCCGGCGGGCGGACCCGCGACCGTCCGAGGCCTGGGAGAGTCGGACGGCGTGTTCTGACCGCCCGGCCCCTTGGGGGCGGCTCCGCCACACCGACTCGCGCTCATCGGATCGCCTCCCGGCGTCGCAGCACCATGGCCAGCAGCACGGGCCCGCCGATGAAGGCGGTGACCACGCCCGCCTCCATTTCGTCGGGGCGGATCAGGACGCGCCCGACAATGTCCGCGGTCAGCAGCAGAATCGGCCCGGCCAGCACGGAGGCGGCCAGAAGCCGGCGTTGGTCCACGCCCAGGACCAACCGCAGTACGTGGGGCACCACCAGTCCGATGAAGGAGATGGGGCCGACGGCCGCCGTCGCCGCCCCGCACAGCAGCGTGATCGATACCAGGGCGAGTGCCCGCACCCGCCCCAGGCGGGCTCCAAGTGCGGTGGCCTGCTCCTCGCCCAGGGCAAGCACGTTGAGAGCATGCCCGGAGGCGAGGGCGAGGACCAGCCCGGCCGCGAGGAATGGCGCCACCCAGGCCAGCATGGTGGCGTCGCGTCCCTCAAGGGCACCCACCACCCAGAACCGGTAGGAGTCGAAGGCGCTGGTGTCATACATGGTGATGGTGCCGGTGATGGCGTTCAGGCTCGCCCCCAGGGCAATGCCGGCCAGCACCAGCCGGACGGGGCCGGCGTCCCGACTGCGGCGGGCCATGAGCTGGACCAGGGTGGCGGCCAGCGCTGCGCCGGCGAAGGCGAACCAGAGGTAGCCGGATACGGTGGTGATGCCGCCGAGCCATACGGACAGCACCACCGCCAAGGAGGCGCCTGCGTTCACACCGAGGATGCCGGGCTCGGCCAGCGGGTTGCGGGTCAGGGCCTGCATCACCGCTCCGGCTACGGCCAGGGCGGCGCCGGTGACGATGGCGAGGGCGGTTCGGGGCAGGCGCAGACGCCACACGATCAGGGAGGCGATGGTGTCATCGTGGGCGTGCAGCCCCTCCCAGGCCTCGGCGAGGCCGAGCGGCCGCGAGCCGACGGCGAGGCTGAGCAGGCACAGAACAATCAGTACGCCGACACCTGCCAGAAGCGCCCCGGCGTCCAGGACGAAGGGGCGAAGGCCACTTGCACGAAACACAGTCCTTTAGGATAGCCTCATCATATGAGTTCTCTGTTCTCGCGCCGCATCGCCTTGGGCATGCTGGGCGCCGCCGTTGCCGTCCCCGTCATCGCCGCCTGCTCCGGCTCCACCACCTCCACCGGCTCGACAATCGCCTCCGGCGCCGCCGCCACAGGCTCGACCGGCACCGCCACGGCCGACGCCACCGTACCCACCGCGATTCCCGATGGCATGGGCTCCGGACAGGGGGACGACGTCTTCCCGCGGATCGTCACCCACTTCCTGGGCGACACCACGATCGACACCGCCCCCAAGCGGGTCGTCATCATCTCCACCGGCCAGCTGGACGCGGCCCTGACACTGGGATTCGTCCCGGTGGGCGCCACCTCCGGGGATGGCGCCGGCACCGTCCCCGACTACCTGCCCGCCACCTTCCCCAATAACGCCGATGCCCTGGCTAAGATCACCGACGTCGGCTCACGCTCCGAGCCGAGCGTGGAGGCGATCGCGGGCCTCAACCCAGACCTGATCCTGATGAACATCGCAGGCAAGGACGCCCAGTCCCTGTACTCCTCACTGACCGAGATCGCCCCGACCGTCGCTACGCAGGGCACCGGTCAGTACTGGAAGCAGGACTTCCTGCTGTTGGCGGACGCCCTGGGCAAGCCGGAGACGGCCCAGGCCTGGTTGGAGGCCTTCCACGCCGATGCCGCCTCCGCCGGGGCGGGTATCCCCGCCGGCACCACCGTGTCTCTGCTGCGCAAGAACGGCGACCACACCCGTGTCTTCGGGGCTGTGTCCTTCGCCGGCTCGGTGCTGGCCGATATGGGCGTGACCCGTCCGGACACCCAGACCTTCACCGACGACACCTCCGTGGACATCTCCGAGGAGCAGCTCGACCAGGCCGACGGCGACTGGCTCCTGTTCGGTGTGCAGGGCGGGGACGCCTCCGAACTGACGGGCATGTCACTGTGGCCCACGCTGTCGGCGGTGCAGGCCGGCCAGGTCGTGCAGGTGGAGGACGATCCCTTCTACCTCAATGCCGGCCCGACGGCGGCGCGTTTCGTCCTCGACGCCGTGCGCGCCGCGGTGAAGTGAGCGCGGCTGCGAACGGCAGCGCTGGCGCCGTGTCCCCTCCGGCCGCTGCCGCCATGGGCAGCAGTGACCAGACCGCTACCGCCCCGGGCCGCCGCAGTGAGCTGGAGGCCCGGGGCGTGTCCCTGTCCTACCACCCCGAGCACCCGGTCATATCCGATCTGAGCGTGCGCGTGCCCCCGGGCGAGGTGACCATGATCGTGGGGCCGAACGCCTGCGGGAAGTCCACTTTGCTGCGTGCTCTGAGCCGTGTGCTCGCCCCCGACTCCGGGCAGGTGCTGCTCGATGGCGAGGACGCCGCCGGCTTCCGCCCCAAGTCCTTCGCCAGGAAAGTGGGCATGCTGGCACAGTCCTCGATCGCGCCCACGGGAATCACCGTGCACGAACTGGTCTCACGGGGCCGCTACCCCTACCAGTCGCTGCTGCACCAGTGGTCGGCGCGTGACGAGACCGCGGTGACGGCGGCGATGGAGCGCACTCAGCTGACCGATCTGGCTCGCAGACGGGTCGCCTCCCTGTCGGGAGGGCAGCGGCAGCGGGTCTGGATCGCCATGGCACTGGCGCAGCGCACCGATGTGTTGCTGCTGGACGAGCCCACCACCTACCTGGATCTGGCCCACCAGGTGGATGTGCTGGAGCTGTGTCGGGAACTGAATGCCGAGCTGGGTACCACGATCGTGGCGGTGCTGCACGACCTGAACCAGGCGTGCCGCTACGCCGACCGGATCATCGCTATGCGCGCGGGCCGCATCATGGCCAATGGCACTCCGCGGGAGGTGGTCACCCCGCAGCTGGTACGGGAGGTGTTCGGCTTGGAGGTGCATGTGACGCCGGATCCGCTCACCGGAACTCCCCTGGTGCTGCCGTTGCCGCGCAGGAGGCAGTAGCCGCCCGGCGTCGCGGCGTGTCGCCAGGCACTGGCAATACCTGGCGGCTGGTGCCGAGACGGTTCTAACCTTGGGGGTGAGGTACAACCGATGCGGATTGTTCGCCCGCATCATCCTGAATCGAGGAGTATTCGTGACCGCCACAACTCTGCCCGAGACCATGCGCGCCGTGATCATGCGCGCCCCCGGCGATGTCGTCGTCGAGGACGTGGAGGTTCCCCGCGTGGTCAAGCCGACCGACGTCGTCATCAAGCTGGCCGCCGCCTGCATCTGCGGCTCCGACCTGTGGCCCTACCGGGGCCTGGAGCCGGTGGAGAACCGCCCCATGGGGCACGAGTACGTGGGCACCATCGTGGAGGCCGGCGACGAAGTCAAGACCCTCAAGGTCGGCGACTTCGTGATCGGCTCCTTCATGCTTTCGGACGGCACCTGTGAGATCTGCCAGGCCGGCTACCCGTCCCGCTGCGCCAATGCCGGTTCCTACACCGGCTCCCAGGCCCAGTACATGCGCGTGGAGCTGGCCGACGGCTCGCTGGTGGCCGTGCCCGGCGGCGAGCCCGACGATCCCGACCGCCTGGCCGACTACCTGGCCGCCTCCGACGTGCTGGGGACCGGCTGGTTCGCCGCGGTGGCCGCCGAGGCCGGCCCGGGCAAGACCATCGCCGTCGTCGGTGACGGCGCCGTGGGCCTGTCCGCCGTGCTGGCCGCCAAGACGCTTGGCGCCGAGCGGGTCATTGCCTTCTCCCGCCACGAGGACCGGGCCGCCCTGGCGCGCGAGTTCGGAGCCGACGTCGTCATCGCCGAGCGCGGCGAGGAGGGCGCCGCCAAGGTCAAGGAACTGACGAACGGCTACGGCGCCCATGGCGTAGTCGAGGCGGTCGGCAACCAGGTCTCCATGGACCAGGCCATCGCCTCCTGCCGCCCCGGCGGCTACGTCGGCTTCGTGGGCGTGAGCCATGACCAGGAGATCGAGGGCCTGGGCCTGTTCTTCTCGCAGGTGCATCTGCACGGTGGCCCCGCCCCGGTACGCCGCTTCCTGCCCGACCTGATCAAGCGCATCCAGGCCGACGAGATCCACCCCGGCAAGGTCTTCACCACCCGTATCCCGCTCGACGCCGCCGCCAAGGGCTACAAAGCCATGGACGAGCGCCGCGAGATCAAGGTCCTGCTGGAGGTCTGAGCCGATGGCATCCGCGGCTCAACCGCCGCAGGCGGTGCCGCCGTCGGGCATGCAGCCCGGCGGCGGCGCCCTCGACGCGAAGGACCTTGTGGCCCACACGGCCGCGGGACTGCCGATCACTTCCGATTCACCGCTGGAGGGCGTGGCCGGCCAGATGATGCAGGAGGCCCTGCGGGTGACGGCCGAACTCAATGGGACCTACCACTCCCCCGCCGAGGTTCAGGAGCTCTTCGCGCACCTGACCGGCACGCCGGTGAACCGGACGCTGGGCCTGGTGCCCCCATTCCATACAGACTTCGGCCGCAACATTCGCGTCGGCCGCAACGTCTTCATCAACGCCGGCTGCTGCTTCCAGGACCAGGGCGGCATCACCATCGGCGACCGGGTACTGATCGGCCATCGCGTGGTGCTGGCGACCCTCAACCACGCCGAGCCCGTGGCCGAGCGCGGCACGCTGCTGCCCGCACCCATCGCCATCGGCGACGACGTGTGGGTCGGGGCGGGCGCCGTCGTCTGCCCGGGGGTGAGTATCGGGGCCGGTGCGATCGTGGCCGCCGGGGCGGTGGTCACCCGGGATGTGCCCGCGGGCGTGGTGGGCGGCGTGCCCGCCCGGGTGCTGCGCGAGGTGAAAACGGAGTCGGATACGCAATGACGGTTTGTTGGAGTACTTCGTAGACTGGGTGTATGACGATCGCAGAAGTTTCCGACGTTGATCTGAAGCGCCTTGGCGAATTGTGTCAGCGCTTCGGCATCGCGACCCTGGATGTTTTCGGCTCGGTCGCGCGCGGAGAGGCCAGTTCTTCCAGCGACGTCGACCTGCTCTACCAACTTCAGCCCGGCCGGAGCCTAGGGTGGGAGATCGAAGACCTGTCCGACGAACTCGCCACCCTGTTCGGACGGCCGGTGGATCTGATCTCCCGCCGCTCCCTGCACCCACTCATCCGAAAGCAGGTTCTTGCCGACGCGGAGACACTCTATGCCGCGGCCTGACGATCTCTTCCTTCACGAGATGCGGGACGCTGTGTCACGGATACACCAGGTCATCGGAAACTTCAGCACCGAGGAGATCGCCGCTGATCCGCTGCGGACCGACGCGCTGATGTGGAACTACACGGTACTAGGCGAAGCGGCAAACAAAGTCTCCCGGGGTTTCGCGAGGCCCATCCAGAGATTGTCTGGCATCGCCCCATCAGTCTGCACAACCGGATCATCCACGGATACTGGTCGATCGACATTGACGTGCTCGTCACGACCGCGCAGCGCGACCTGCCCGACCTGGCCCAGCGCCTGGACAAGCTCCTCAGCGCCGCGCATCGTTAGCCAGCAAGTCCTTGTCGTACGCGTGCCAGTAACCTAGCGAGCTTAAGCCGGCTCTTCGTGTTTGGGAGTGTGTTGAGCTGAGCCCACCGACACCAAGCGCTCAAGCACCTTCTTACTCGAGCGTACTGAGCGCGCCGCCGCGGCGTGATCGCCGGAGCCGGAGCGATCCTCGCTGAGGCATGCGGCATTGAGACACGACGACACCCGCGGCGACCGCCGCTCTTCAACGTGTTGACACTATTGGAGGAGCGTGACTACCCTTAATGCAACCGATCTCAGCAATCGATCTCGAAGAGGAGCGATCGCGGGCCGGTCGAGCTGTACGACCTTTCCTGCCCGGCCGCCGGTAACCCTCGCAGGTCCGTGCGCTGAGCCCCACGGCACCAACCGAAGGCATGGTGATGACAAATGGACAAGGCCCGAACCCTTGTGCTGGGAGCCTCCCACTGGCACGTACCCCTGTATGCCGAAAGAATCGCCGTCCGGCACAACGTCATCGGAGTCTCCGATCCGAACACCCGGCTGGTCCGAGACCTGACGAAACTGTGGGGAGCGCCTGCCTACACCGACTGGCGCCGGATGATCGATGAATCCACGGACATCGATCTCGCCTACGTCTTCGTTCCACACTCGCAGATGAAACAGGCCTGCTTGGCTCTCATCGAGCGCGGAGCCTCGATCGTCGTCGAAAAACCCGCAGGTGTCTCCCGGGATGAACTACGCGAGATCAAGCACGCCGCAAATACGGCCGGCGTCCCAATCGCAATCCCCTTCGTCCAACGTGGCGGCCCCGTTGACCTGTGGCTGTCGAAGGCCGGTCGCTCGGTGTACGAGGCGGTGCAGTTCATCGCCGGTCCTCCTTCGCGCTATGAGGAGACCAGCCCCTGGATGCTTGACGCCGCCCAGTCCGGTGGTGGCTGCACGATCAACCTCGCTCCCCACTTCGTGGACCTCTTCCTCCATTCCGCGCAGGCCGAGAAGGCCTCGGTCGTCGCCGCGATGTCATCTCGGCACTGCACGACACCGGCGTTGAGGACTACTCCGCACTGACGATCCGCACCCGCGACGGGCACATCGCGACGATCGAGACCGGCTACGCCTTCCCGTCCTCCCCCTTAAACGGCACTGTTCCTATGTCCGTATCGGCGTGCACGGGACGGCGAGCATCTGGTCCGATGGACGTGCCTGGTTCACCTCGGTGGACGGAACGACCGAGACCTCGGAGTTCGACGTCGACTCTGATCCGCTGTACCCCGTGTTCGTCGATAATGTCGCCGAGCGGTTGGATCGTGGATTTGAGGGCCTCCCGACGATTGATGATCTCGAGAAGACCCTGTCTCTGATCTGGCTGGCTTACGACTACAGCCGACGAGGAGACAGCAATGACAAGCAGCACCCCGAGCATTGACGATGTCGCAGCAGCAGCCGGAGTTCACCGATCGACCGTGTCGCGCACATTCTCGCGACCCGATGCCGTCAAGCAGTCCACCCGCGAGCATGTGCTCCGCGTGGCCGAGGAGCTGGGCTACAAGATGAGTCCCCTCGCCCAGGCCCTGCGTACTAAGAGCTCAAACCTCGTGCCCCTTCTCGTCCCCGACATCACCAATCCGTATTTCGCGGAACTTGCCAAGGCCATGACGGCGGCCGCGGATGAGAGCGGATACCAGCTGGTGCTGTGCGTCACCGGCGATGATCCCGCGGCCGAGTCCCGCTACCTGGAGGCGATGCAGTCGATGTACGCCCCCTTTGCGATCATCGCGCCCTACTCCCACGAGTACCCCGACGACGCTCGTATCGCCGGTTTCGGACGCCGCGGTGTCATCATCGACCGTGGCGAGGGCGGGGACGGGGTGTCCACCGTCAGCCTCGACAACGCACGGGGAATAGCCCTGGCACTGGAGCACCTGTACGAACTCGGCCATACGGAGATCGCATACGTCTCGGGGCTGGCCGGAACACGCACCGCAGCTGATCGGCGTCAGGCCTACCTCGCCCTGTCCGAGCAGCGCGGCCTCGGCCCCCGCGAGCTAACGGCGACCGACCCGGGTGCCGACCTCGGTGAGTCCGTCGCCGACCAGATTCGGACGATCCAGAACCCACCTACCGCCCTCATTGCCGGCAATGACCTTGTCGCGTTCCGACTCATCAGCGCGCTCGGCACGCGCGGGATTCGCGTTCCCGATGACATCTCCGTCACCGGGTTCGACGGACTACCACTGGGCGCCTCGTTCAACCCACCACTGACATCGGTACGCCAGCCCATAGCCGAAATGGGTGCCGCCGCCCTGGCCATCGCCCAGAGAGTGGCGGAAGGCGCGCCGGTCGAACATGTAGTACTCGAACCCGATCTGCTCATCCGCTCATCGACAAGGAGGATCTCATGACCGATCGGCTCATGCCCGGTCTGCAATACGTGGACCATGTGGCATTCACCGTTCCCAACCTAGATGACGCCGTCACCTTCTTCGTCGAGGTGCTCGGCGCCGAGGAACTCTACCGCTCGCAGCGCGGCCCGGATGGGGACTACATGTCCGTGAACTTCGACGTCCCCGACGATGCTTCGCTGACCCTTGCCATGCTCCGCCTGCCCCCGAACCTCAATGTCGAACTCTTCGAGTGGCAGGCCGATGGCCAGCGCGCCGAGCATCCCCGACACTGCGACCGGGGCGGACACCACCTGTGCTTCGTCGTCGACGACGTCGATGCGGCGGTGGCTCATCTTAAGACCATTGAGGGGGTGCGCATCCTCGGCGAGCGCAAGGAGGTTGGTGCCGACAGCCCCCTGGTCGCCGGAAACCGTTGGATTTACTTGGTCACTCCGTGGGGGCTCCTCATGGAACTCGTCGACCGTTCCCGCGTCGCCAATCCCCCACACTTCGTCGGCCCTGCCGACTGGACCTCCCCGAAGGAGCAATGAACCGTGATTATCGCCGGGCACACAATGGGCACTCCGAACCACGACCTGGTGGGAGCACTGCGCCTCTTTCGTGGCGCCGGCCTGGAGGCCGCCGAAGTGATCTATCAGGACGACTACCCCAGCGGCATACCCACGGCGGATCCGCGCGCCGCAGCCGAGGCCGCCCGCATCGCCGACGGCGAGGGTGTGCCGATTATCGGGCTCACCCCCTACACCACATCCATCAATAGCCTCGACGACGCCGAATGGAACTCGGGGATCAACGAGTTCCGGGCTTGCATCGACGCCGCGCATATCCTTTCAGCCACGGCAATCCGTGTTTACGCGGGTTCCTGGCACCCCGGGGACACCGAGCACGAGGCGCACTGGGCCAGGCTGCGCGAGGCACTGGCGGTTCTTGGGCCCGAGGCACGTGCCGCCGGCACCGTGCTCTGCGTGGAGAACCACTTCGGCACGATGACCCAGACCGCTGCCAACACCGCCAAGCTCGTACGTGAGGTCGACGACGCCGGTGTCCGCGTCCTGTACGACCAGGCGAATCTCGCCTTCACCCACGACGAGACCTGGCAGGAGGCCTTCGCGGTGCAGGGCGATCTCATCGGCCACGTCCACGTCAAGGACCTCGTCTTCAAGGACCCCGATGCCCCCTTCCGCGCCACGGGAACCGCCCGCGTCGAGGCGGATGAACGGGC
>NZ_JAUMUL010000066.1 GCF_030530635.1 Actinomyces sp. | reverse complement strand
GTGCGTATGACGTAGCGGTTGGGGTCGGTGTCGTCGACCAAGTACCCCAGAGCGGTGATCTCTTGAGTCCACGGATCGGCCCAACCGCCCGCATCATGCCGTGCGGTCGCATTAGCTATCACCTTATTGCAGAATTCGCAGTCGTCCTTGCTCATTGTCTTGAATGTGCTCAGGTCGCCGGTGGCGTGTACGTATGGGTAGAGGTTGAGGAAGTATGTGGCGGCGGTGGCGGCGCCTTCGGAGGAGAACTCGGGGGTGTAGGGCTGGGGTGGTTCCATGGCCAGGGCGGTGGCTCTGGCCGCGGCCTGTTCGGGTGTCAGCGAGGGTGTAGCACTGGCGCTGGCGCTGGTGCTGGTGCTGGGGGTGGCCGGTGGGGTCCAGGTGGGACTGTAGAAGCTACTGGCGCCACTGCCCCGGGAACACCCGGCACCCAACACGACCAAACACCCCGCCACCGCCACAAGTAGCAGCGCCCGGCCCGCCCCTGCGACACCGCGGGTGGAACCGTCAGATCGCAGGCGCAGATGGGCCCCGGCGGCCGGCACCCTGTATCGACGCGGCTTGCGATGACTTGTGGGAGCGGTGGACATGGGGGCGACCTCCTCGGTGAGGACCCAAAAAAGGGGGACTATCGGGCGCGCCGACCCGAATGTCGGCGCCAGGCAACCGTACCCACACCCCCACAAGGACTGCCACCCCCAACCACCCACCTGTGGAAAACCCACCCACCCCTGCCCGCCAACCTGTGGAAAACCCAGTCCCCAACCCGCGGGGCCCGCACCCCAACAACCAACCACAACACGCCATAAGTACCGAACTCAGCACGTAAGATCTACCGAACTCGGCGGAGGGGGCGGAGGTGCGGAGGGGGGCGGGTGATGCTGGCGGGGTGTTGTGTTGAGGTTGCGATTTGGTCTACGGTACAAAGATAGGTGCGTTTTGACCTCGCCTTTTCCGCATGACTTCGTTGAAAGTTGGTGGCTGGAGGGGCTTGGGGGGTGTCGGTGGCGCTTGGCTTGTTTTCAACGAAAGGTGGTAGTTTCAGGGTGGTGCCAGTCGGTCCCGTGGGGTGTTTGCGGGGTCGGTGGCGATCTCGAGCCTGGAAGTGGCGGAATGACGCGGTTTCCAGGGGTAGGGGGCAGGAAGCACCTCGCACCTCAAGGTGCATTAGGCGCGGGCGGAGCGTGTGGGACCGTCAGCCTCGGATTTGCTCTATGGTTAGTGCATGCTTAGCCAGGCGGTTCAGCGGACCCTGTTCACTCCACTGCTCGGTAGAGCGCGTGCGGCACGCCTGTGGCCGCACTGCTTTCAGGACACCTGGGCCCAGGACCTGGCCCAAAGAATGACAGCGCGCATGCCCGAACTCGCGGCCGCTGACTTGGGTGACGTCCCCGCAGCCATCTACGCCCTGCGGCATCGGGCTGCGGTGACCGAGGTGCGCAGGTACCTTCAGGACCACCCCGGCGCCGCCGTCGTCGACCTGGGCTGCGGAGTGGACCGACTCGTGGACGATGTGGACGACCCCGCGGCACGCGTCTACTGCCTGGACCTGCCAGAAGTCATGAGCCTGCGGCGCGAGTGGCTACCACCTCACCCACACGAGAGGGAACTGCCCGCCTCCCTGACGGACACCGACTGGATGGCAGACATCGACGCCGACACCGGAATGATCGCCGTCGCCTCCGGCGTGGTCTACTTCTTCGCGGAGGAGGACGTGCAGCGGCTGGTCGACGAGCTGGCGCACCGCTTCCCCGGTGGCAGAATCGTTTATGACGCTGAATCGCCCGATCTGGTCGCGGCGAGCGAGCAGGCTGTACGTGACGCGGGCGTCGCCGACGCACCCATGCCCTACCGGGTTGAGGATCCGCTGGCCCCGCTGCGCTGGTCCCGGGCGGTGGGAACGGTAAGGGCGGATTACGGGTTGCTGTCCTATCTGCCCGACGACGCCGATCTGCCCGCCCCCGTCATGCAGGCGTTGGAGGACCTGCGTGAGCACCGCTCCCTATACGAGGTTGTGGCCGATTTCGTCCGCTGAGGCGCGTAGGACGCGTTGCCCCCGGTTTCGGCCACGGGCGGCGCGCCGAAGCGGAGCCACCAGGCTCTCCGCGAGCTACCACTGCCATGCCCCCGACTCAATGAGTCTCCTCGCCGGCGCCAACGGGGCCTGCGCGGACTCGACATCCTCTATGACGGCTCATCGCCTTGGCGGGTGCTCGTGGGCTGGCGGGTGATGCGATGGTCACGCCGAATTCGGGGAGGACGGACATTCGACCGGGTCGATCACGCTCAGCCCGAGATTCTCCGCAACGGTCTTCATTGTGGCGTCGTGAGTGGCGACGGCACTCGTTTCACCCAGAACAAGAGCAGTCGCCAGATGCAGAGCATCCAGGGTCTTGACGTGCCTCTCAATGGATTCGGCCACCGTATGCACCTGGCGCGTGATGTCGATCAGACCCACGCGGTCGAGCAGAGGAAGCCCGTCGCGTAGCGGTCGGTTCTCTCTACGCAGGACGCGGATCACCTCCGTGCGCAGCAGGCGCGAGGAGACTAGCGTCATCCCCGGTGATTGCATCCAGGCCTGGACCTGTTTTCGCTCGGGCACATCCAGGATCGTGCGCAGGGCCACCGACGAATCGAGATAAACCACTTGAGCGGGCATGGTCAGTGAGCCCCGCGCTGCTCGGCGAGCAGGGCGTCCGCCTCCGCGCTCGTGTATGCCGGACCGCCCGGGTGGGACGGCCAAGGCGTGGGGGCCTCGGCCGCAGGCTCATACAGCCCCTCACGCTCCAGACGCGCAAGTGCGCTTGAAACACCCTGCACGGCGCTGACTCGCCAGCGCGGGGTGCCGCGCTCAGTCACGACCACGTCGGCGGTTTCGGTGACCTGGGCGAGCACGACGGCGGTGTGCTGATTGAGGTCCCGTTTGGTCACGGTGCGCATGGGGTCATCGTACGCCAAAGTACTACCTATGTCAGACATTTGGTGGACACGAGGCCGGGTGGCGCCGAGGGGAGGACTCGAGACGTGCCCGGGACGAGCTGACGTCACACTAGTCCTCTGAGGACTACGGTCGGCGTGCGTCTCGCGTCCTCTTCGCCCAGACGCTGTTGTTGCGCCAATCCGGGGGAAACAGCAGGCAACCGCAGGTAATTTCAAACAAACGCACCGAAACTGCCCTTGCGAGCCAGCGCCCGGAAGTGTACGCTCATGCTCAATTCCTCAGAGGAGTTGAGCTGGTATGGCCCCGTCTCGCATCGACACCGCAGTCGCCGAGGTGCTGCGCCGAGTCGTGGACGGCACCTATGCCGTGGGCTCCGCTCTGCCGGGGGAGGAGGCGCTCGCCGCCGTCCTGTCCGTCTCCCGACTAACCGCGCGCGAGGCCACCCGGGTCCTGATAACACGGGGCGTCCTCTCGGCCCGCCAGGGATCGGGCACTTACGTCAACGATCCCGCCGACTGGCAGGACCTGGCCAGCCTGGTCGCCCTCGCCCGTCACGAAGGCTCGGAGCGCGAGATCGGCCTGGCACTGCTGGAGGTACGGCGCATGATCGAGGTCGGCAGCGCCGGCATCGCCGCCGCCCGCATCACCCCCGAACGCCTGACCGCGATGGAGTCCACTCTCGCTGCCCTCAAGGACGCGGACGCCGCCGACGACGTCGAGGCCGCCACCGCCGCGGACCTCGCCTTCCACGACCACATCATCGAGGCCACCGGCAACCTCTTCATTCACGCCACCTTCGCACCCCTGCGGCAGGAGTTGGTGATGGCCCGCCGGGTCACCTCCGCCCACCACGAGGTGCGCGCCCACGCCATCGCCCAGCACGAGCGCATCCTGCTGGCGCTGCGCCTCGGCTCGCCCGACGCCGCCAAGGCGGCCATGCGCGCCCACATGGATCAGACCACCAACGACCTCCTGGAATACACCACCTGACCGTTTAGCCGTACCGGTGCGCGGCCCGAGGCCGGCAATCCAGGCGACACCCACAACCGCATACCCCTAAACAACAGTCACAAAGGAGTGCACTCATGAAGACCCTGGACGAACTCACCGCGGGCATCCCCGCCGGTCAGGCCGTGGACCCGGCACAAGTATCCGCCGCCCTGACCAGGGCGCTGGTCGTCCTCGACGACGACCCCACCGGCACCCAGTCGGTCGCCGACCTGCCGGTGGTAACCGGATGGGAGGTCGAGGACCTGGCGTGGGCCCTCGCCACCGGCGCCAGCGCCGTTTACGTAATGACCAACTCGCGCAGCCTCGACCCCGAGGCGGCCGCCCGCGTCAATACCGAGGTGGTGTCCAACGCCCTGGCCTCAGCCGAGTCGGTCGGCAGGGAGATCACCTTCGTCTCCCGCTCCGACTCCACACTGCGCGGCCACTTCCCACTGGAGCCCGACACCATAGCCAACCTGCTGGAACACGCCGACACCAAGGTGGACGGCGTCATCCTGTCCCCGGCCTTCCCAGACGCCGGGCGCATCACCGTGCACGGCACCCACTACGCCGGCAGCGCACAGACCGGTTTCGTGCCCGTCGGAGACACCGAGTTCGCCGCCGACAAGACCTTCGGCTACCGGGCCTCCTACCTGCCCGAGTGGGTCGAGGAGAAGACAGCAGGTGCCACCCGGGCGCAGGACGTCGTCGTCATCGACCTGGCCACCCTGCGCAGCGACGAGGACGCCGTCGTCGCCCGGCTCGCCTCCGTGCACAACCGCACGCCGATCGCAGTCGACTGCGTGGAGGAGAACGACCTGCTGCTGCTCGCCCGCGCCCTCCAGCGGGCGGAGGCGGCCGGCGCGAACTTCGTCTACCGCGTCGGCCCGCCCTTCGTCCGGGCACGCATCGGGCAGGTGCCGCATGCGCCGCTCACCCCCGAGCAGGCCCGTCCGGCCGACTTCGCCCCCGCCTCCGACGCGGCCGGAGGCCTGATCGTGGTGGGCTCGCATGTGGGCCTGACCGGGCGCCAAGTCGACGGATTGCGTGCGGCCACCGGCACGCCCGAAATAGTTATTGACGTGCCCGCCGTGCTCGACGCCGATCGGCGCGACGCCCACGTCAGGCAGGTCGCCGAACAGGCGGCCGCCGCGCTGCGTGAGGGCAACGTGGTGGTCCGCCGCGGCGGCGCCTTCGTGGCCGGACGAGACGCGGACGAATCCCTCGAATTCGCCCGCCGCGTCTCGGCCGCCGTCGTCGAAATCGTCCAACGCATCGTCGCCGCCCGCTGCCCCCGATTCGTCATCGCCAAAGGCGGTATCACCTCCTCCGACGTCGCCTCCCGCGGACTGGGCATGCGCCGGGCGCTGGTCCGCGGCCCCATGCTGCCCGGCATCGTCTCGTTGTGGGAACCGCAGGACGGCCCCGCAGCCGGCATCCCCTACATCGTGTTCGCCGGCAACGTCGGCGACGAGAACTCACTCACCGCCGTCGTAGGCACCCTCAACGCCTGACCACCAACACCTGCCCGCCCCACCCGGCGGGTCCTCCACCGATCCCGACTTCCAAACACTCCGGGGCAGTTGCCCCACAACCGATCAAAGGAGATCTCATCATGACCACCACCGTCGCCGTCCTCGGACTGGGCGCCATGGGCCTGCCCATGGCCACCAACCTGTCCCAGAACTTCACCGTCCGCGGCTTCGACATCGCCGCCGAACGCCTCGCCCTCGCCCAGCAGGCCGGGGTCGTGCCCGCGACCTCGGCGGCCGAGGCCGTCGCCGACGCCGACGTCGTCCTGGTCGCCGTCCGCAACCAGGTGCAGCTGGAGGAACTGTTGTTCGGCCCGGACGGCATCGCCGCTTCCATGCGCCCCGGCGCCGCCGTCCTGCTCACCTCCACCGTGGGCGGAGCCGGTGTGGAGGCGGTAGCCGGCCGCCTGCAGGAAATGGGTCTGCTGCTGGTGGACGCCCCGGTCTCCGGCGGGCCGGTGCGCGCCGGAGACGGCGACCTGCTCGTCGTCGTCGGCGCCGATGACCGGGCCTGGGCAGCGACCGCGGATGTGCTCGAGGCGATGTCCTCCACCCTGGTGCGTGTGGGCGACGAGCCCGGTTACGGCCAGTCCATGAAGACCGTCAACCAGCTCCTGTGCGGCGTGCACATTGCCGCCGCCGGTGAGGCACTGGCCCTGGCTCGTGCCCTCGGCCTGGATGTTGAGGCGGCCCTGAAGGCGCTCATGGCCGGTGCCGCCGAGTCCTTCATGCTCGGTGACCGCGGGCAGCGCATGCTGCAGGCCTACGACGCGGACGGCCCCGAGGTGCGCTCCCGGCTCGACATCTTCGTGAAGGACATGGGCATCGTCACCGCCGCTGCCAAGTCGGTCGGGTTGTCCACGCCTGTTGCCGCGGCCGCGGAGCAGCTGTATCTGCAGGGTGCCCGGCGCGGCCTGGGGGCGCAGGACGACTCCACGGTCATAACCGTGATCGCGCCCGAGCGGGACTGAGGGCGAAACCATGTCCACTACCGTCCTGTTGATACTGGCCGTCGCGGCGATCGCGGTTCTGCTGGTACTGGTCATCAAGGCCAAGATGAGCGCCTTCGTGGCCATGATCCTGGTGTCCATGGTGCTCGCCCTGGCGGCGCGCATCCCGATCGGGGACGTGGTCCAGACCATGATCGACGGCATGGGCAGGACTCTCGGGTCCGTGGCCATGGTCGTCGGCCTGGGGGCCATGCTGGGCAGGGTCATTGAGGCCGCCGGCGGCGCCGAGATACTGGCCGAGCGCTTCACCCGCATGCTGGGACGTGAACGCGTGATCGCGGCGGTGGTCGCCGCCGCCTTCATCCTCGGCATTCCGATCTTCTTCGACGTCGGCTTCATCATCCTGGCGCCGATCGTCTTCGGCTTCGCGTCCATCGCGAAGATCAATCCGCTCAAAATCGGCCTGCCGGTGGCGGCGACCATGATGGCCCTGCACGTGGTTCTGCCGCCCCATCCGGGTCCGGTCGCCTCGGCCGCCACTCTGGGCGTCGACGTCGGACTGCTGATGCTGTTGGCCCTGCCGGTGTGTGCGTTGGTGGCGGTCGTGGTCTACTTCGCCTCCAAGCGCATGGGTCTGGAGGCCGTACCGCTGGGGCGGACCCCGCTGGGCAGTGCCACCGAGGTCGCCGAATCCACCTACACGCCCGGCGGGGCGATCCCGCGAGCCCACGCCACCGGCCCCGGAACGGTCGTATTCCTGATTCTCGAGCCGATCGCGCAGATCATGGTCGGCACCGTCGGCCAGATGCTGGCGGATGTAGGCTCTCCGGCGCACGCCGTGCTCGGGTTCCTCGGCGCCTCGACGACGGCGCTGCTGACCGCCGTGCTGCTGGCCTACTTCATCATCGGCCGTCAGCAGGGGTGGTCCCTGGAACAGCGCGGCAAGGTCCTCGACTCCGCGCTTCCCGATGTAGCGACCATTGTGTTCGTGACCGGCGCCGGGGGAGTGTTCGCCGGAGTCCTGGTGGCCAGCGGTATCGGTGACGCCCTCGCGCAGGCGCTGGTGACCGCGCATATGCCGATTCTGCTGACCGCCTTCGTGATCTCTGCGGCGCTGCGGGCATCGCAGGGCTCGGCGACGGTGGCGATCCTGACGGCGGCCGGGCTGCTGTCGGATGCGGTTGCGGGCGGCGGCTACTCACCACTCCAGGTGGTCCTGATTCAGATGGCGATCGGCTGTGGCGCCCTGGGGTTCTCCCACATCAATGACTCCGGCTTCTGGATCGTCACCAAGTACATGGGGCTGTCCGTAAAGGACGGCCTGAAGAAGTGGACTGTCTTGTCGACCATTGGCGGGCTCACCGGGTTCCTGCTCACCGGTGCCATCTGGCTGGTCGTCTGAAGTCCCGCCACCCCGGCGGCTACGGCAGCAGTGCCGTGTCCGTGCGAACGCCCCTCAATGAAATGGGACTGCGATGGTAATGTCGTCCCATGGAGCTGATGATCGATTCGGGCGGACGCATCCTCCTGCCGAAGAGCCTGCGGGATTCGCTTGGATTACTGCCGGGCACGAAGGTCGATGTGTCTCCCTATGGTGCCGGCGTGCAGTTGACTCCTGGGGGGCGTACCGCGCGGGTGGAGCGTGGCGAGGACGGGCGCCTGGTCGCCACCTCGCAGACTCCAGTCACCGATGATGTGATGTTCGCACTGATCGATGGTGGCCGAAGGTGAACGCCGCTGCGCGCATAGCCGTCGACACGAGTGTTGCCATTCCTCTGCTGGTCGCCTCCCATGAGGCGCACCGCCCGGTGCGTGACTGGGCGAGGGGGCGGCGGCTGAGCCTCAGTGGGCACGCCCTGGCGGAGACCTATGCGGTGCTGACGCGGCTGCCCGGAGACGCGCGTGTTTCCGCCGAAGATGCGGTCGCGCTTATTGATGACCGTTTCCCGGAGGTGCTCGCCCTTTCTGCGAATTCGGCGATCACAGCGCACCGGCGATTGGCTGGCCTTGGAATCGCCGGCGGTGCCGTCTACGACGGCCTGGTCGCCCTCGCGGCACTTGAGCATGGCGCATTGCTTGCCACCAGGGACGCACGTGCGAGGGGAACATATGAGGCGGTCGGAGTCGCCGTCGAGGTAGTCACGGTCGGATAAGCGCACCGGGCAGTGCCCTTCGCGGTCTTGGGGTGAGCCGACGGCTGCCGGCCGACTGGCCGGAGGGGACGAGCCGGGGACCGCCCAAGAGGCGGTAGTGCGGGTGAGGTTGGACCGCCGGGCTGCACTTGGACCGCCCCAGACGTGCGTAGCGGCCCGAAGTGTCCAGGATCGGCACAAACGACTCCGACGTCGTTGGCGGCCGCGGGTAGAACGTTGGAATCATGCGGTTTCTGAAATGGCGCCAGCGGTCGTCGACGGCCTTTGTGCCGAATTCGGACATTCCGCCTCACGGCGGAAGCCCCGGGTACACACCACCAACACCCACCAGCACCCAACCCACCAGGCCGGCAGCGCCACCAGCCGCCACGCCCACAAACCGGAAGAGTCCGATTGGGTGTGAACCGCGTACCGGAAGCAGATGCTGTCATTGATGTTGTTGGTCAGATCACGGATGGCGCGGAGGGGGACGACCCCGAACGCGAAACTGACAACCCACCCTCGCGTCCACCAGACGTACTCAATCGGCCACAGCCCATACAGGATTGTCCAGGTAACTAGCGAGGCGGTGAGCGTGACGGCGGCCAAGGCCGCCCCCCCCCAAATGGCGGCGCGCAGCGCTTCCGTGTCCAGGAGCACGAAGCAGGAGACAAGGCCGAGAATGCACAGAAGAATGGTCGAGTTCGAATATGCCGCCGCCACATCGACGGACCTCGGTACGTAAGATCTACCGACCTCGGCACGTAAGATCTACCGACCTTGGTACGTAAGATCTACCGATCTCGGTGGGGGATGGGGAGTCCGCCGGGGGCCTGGCTGCGACCTGGAGCGGCACCTAACCTGGGGGTGCGCGACCGCCCGGGCCGCGGGAGAGGAACCGGCATGACCGCCACCACTGATGAGTCCGTCTTCGCCGCCGAGAACGTCTTCGGCAAGGGCGAGTTGAACACCGCCTTCGCCCAGTACTTCATCGGCGACAGCTTTCTGAAGAACCTCGTGGAGGATCCCGACTGTGCCGTCGGCGTCCACAACGTCACCTTCTCACCCGGCTGCCGCAACAACTGGCACATCCACCACGCCACCTCCGGCGGCGGCCAAGTGCTCATCTGCACGGCCGGCTCCGGCTGGTACCAGGCGGAGGGCGAGGCACCGGTCTCCCTCGAGCCCGGATCGGTGGTGTTCATTCGCGCCGGTGTCAAGCACTGGCACGGCGCTAAGGCCGACTCCTGGTTCTCCCACATCGCGCTCGCGGTTCCCGGGGAGAACACCTCCAACGAGTGGCTAGAGCCCGTCGACGACTTGGCCTACGCCGCACTCTGAAACGCGCACCCGCCCCGGTCCCATGTTGACCGTCACCTGAGATGTTTCGTCTCAGTTACCCATGGGATGCGACTCTTGGGCCCAGCGCGGGATGCCCGCCTGCTCGAAGACGTGCTCCTGCGCCGTAATCGCAGTCACGGGACGCCGACGTACAGATCGGCATGTTCCGCTGCCAGGTGATAGGTGAAGGAGATACCGTATGCAGGACGTTGTAGAGAAGGTTTATGAGCAGGTTGTTGCCCGCAACCACGGGGAGGCCGAGTTCCACCAGGCCGTCCGCGAGGTGCTGGACTCGCTCGGTCCCGTAATCGCCAAGCACCCGCACTACGCCGAGGCGGGGCTCCTGGAACGCATCGTCGAGCCCGAGCGGCAGATCATGTTCCGCGTCCCGTGGGTGGACGACGCCGGCGCAGTCCACGTCAACCGCGGCTTCCGCATTGAGTTCAACTCGGCACTTGGCCCCTACAAGGGCGGACTGCGCTTCCACTCGAGCGTCAACGCCGGCATCATCAAGTTCCTCGGCTTCGAGCAGATCTTCAAGAACGCCCTGACCGGTCAGGGCATCGGCGGCGGCAAGGGTGGATCCGACTTCGACCCGCACGGCCGTTCAGACGCCGAGGTCATGCGCTTCTGCCAGTCCTTCATGACTGAGCTGTCGCGTCACATCGGTCCGGACACCGACGTCCCGGCCGGCGACATCGGCGTGGGCGGTCGCGAGATCGGCTACATGTTCGGCCAGTACAAGCGCCTGCGCAACAGCTACGACTCCGGTGTCCTGACCGGTAAGGGTCTGGCCTGGGGTGGCTCCCTGGTCCGCACGGAGGCCACCGGCTACGGCACGGTCCTGTTCGCCCAGTCCATGCTGGCCACCAAGGGAGACTCTCTGGAGGGCAAGAAGATCGCCGTTTCCGGCGCCGGAAACGTTGCGATCTACGCCATTGAGAAGGCCCAGCAGCTTGGCGCCAAGCCCATCACCTTCTCCGACTCCTCGGGTTACGTGGTCGATGAGGCCGGCGTGGACCTCGAGCTGCTCAAGCAGGTCAAGGAGGTCGAGCGCGGCCGCGTCGCCGACTACGCCTCCCGCCGTCCCGGTGCCCGCCTGGTCACCGAGGGCCGCCCCTGGGACGTCCCGGTCGACGTCGCCCTGCCCTGCGCCACCCAGAACGAGCTCGATGCCGCCTCCGCCGCCTCCCTGCTGCGTAACGGCTGCGCCGTCGTCGCCGAGGGCGCCAACATGCCCTGCACCCCGGAGGCCATCGAGGCCTTCCAGGCCGCCGGTATCCTCTACGCGCCCGGCAAGGCCTCCAACGCCGGCGGCGTGGCCACCTCCGCCCTGGAGATGGAGCAGAACGCCGGCCGCACCCGCTGGGACTTCGCCACCGCCGAGGCCAAGCTGACAGCCATCATGGCCGACATCCACGACTCCTGCGTCGCGGCCGCCGCGACCTACGGGCGCCCCGGTGACTACGTCCTGGGTGCCAACGCCGCCGGCTTCACCCGCGTCGCCGACGTCATGATCGCCCACGGCATCGTCTGAGCAGCTCGCCCGACAATCCGCTAGCCGAGGGTTGGCCAATTAGGTGAGCCATTAGGCGTAGCCAACCGGCGGATCCGGTCACCCCGGGATCACGTTTCCGGCGGTACTTCACCCGACGACGGCGCTCGGTCTTCTTTAACGAGGGGACCGGGCGCCGCCGCCATAGTCCCGATAATGCGGGCGGATGTGCCCGCCCCGCGGAGAGGACCCACACTGATAGGTGAAAGGAGGCTGAGAATCGCCAAATTGTCATCATTGCTAATTGGTTAGCGGCGTGGACCGCGGGTGTCCTGACACCTATGGTGATGTCAATCGTTCGACCGACCGAGGATCATCACAAGGATCAACATGAGACCGCGCCAATTGGTTCGGGCGGCCGTCTCCGTGACGGCCATCGCCCTCGCAGTCTTGACCCCCGCCGCAGCGTCACCGATCGCGGTCGCCGGCTCGTCCGTCGGTGGCCCGGTGGTTGTGGCCGCCCCGCTGGAGGGCATGCTCGCCGGCAGCGGCGGCGCCGATGCGGTCGCCGCACCCGTCACGATCAACCTGCTCGGCATCTCCGACTTCGCCGGACACATCGAGCGGGTGTCCTCCCAGAGCGAGGGGGCGCAGTTCGTCACCGATCCGGGCGCGATCACGCTCGCCTGTGAGGTCGCGGCTGTGCGCGCCGCCCAGCCGGACACGCTGCTGGTCTCCACCGGTGACAATGTGGGCGGCTCCGCCTACATCTCTTCGGTCCTGGAGGATCAGCCGACCATTGACATCCTGGGCGCGATCGACCTGGACGTCACGGCCGCCGGCAACCACGAGTTCGACCGCGGCGCCAAGGACCTCGCAACCCGCCTGCTGGGTGCGCTCGACGCCCCGGTGCTGGCCGCCAACGTCACCGGGAATGACGCCCTGAGCGCCGAGGGTGACGGTGACGGCGTCTGGACCACCGAGGTCGACGGCGCCACCGTGGGCTTCGTCGGTCTGACCACCGACTCCCTGCCGAGCCTGGTGACGGAGTCGGCGCTTGAGGGACTGGAGGTGACGGACCTCGTGGAGACCGCGAACGCCCGCGCGGCCGCGTTGAAGGACGGCGACGCCGCCAACGGGGAGGCCGACGTCGTGATCGTCCTGGCCCACGAGGACGCCGAGGTATACGCCGGCCGGTTCAACGGCTCCGTCGACGCCGTATTCGGCGGGCACACCCACGCCGCTCACGCCTCCGCCATCACCGGCAGGGACGGCAACCCCATCGCGGTCGTTCAGCCCGGCCAGTTCGGCGAACTGCTCGGCAACATCACCCTCTCCCTCAATCCCGCAACCGGCGCCGTCGACGTCGTCAAGGCCGAGAATATTGACCTGACCGACTCGGACTGCACCGCTGACGCCTACGGTGTACAGGAGATCGTCGCCCGAGCCTCCCGTGACTCCGAGGCGGCCGGCGCCCGGATCCTGACCTCCTTGGATACGGGCTTCTACCGCGGCACCAATGACGGCACCGATCCCGGCACCAACCGTTCCACCGAGTCCACGGCGGCCAATGTCATCGCCGACTCCTACCGCGCCTGGCTGAACACCGAGATTCAACCCGACGGCGAGCATCGCATCGGCCTGATGAACCCCGGCGGTGTGCGTGCCGACTATCTTCCCGGCGACTTGACCGAAGGTGACGCCTACACGGTGCAGCCCTTCGGCAACGAGATGGGCTACGCCGCCTACACCGGCGCCCAGCTCAGGGCCGTGTTGGCCCAGCAGTGGCGGCCCGACACCTCTCGGCCGACACTCATGCTCGGCGTCTCGGCCAACGTGCAGGTGTACATCGACCAGGATGCCGCCGATGAGCTCGAGGAGTACTGGCGCCGGATCTCCACCGGGGAGCAGACCTCCGCCGACCTCGCCGAGGGCATCGATGCCGCCCGCGGCCGGGTGATCCACTCCGTCTACGTCGACGGGGTCGAACTCACCGATGACGCCGAGGTGGTGGTCGCCTCGAACTCGTTCATGCTCGCGGGCGGCGACGGCTTCACCGTTCTGACCGAGGGTTCTGCGGCACTGACCGGAGTCCTGGACCGCGCCGTCACCGCCGAGTACTTCCAGGCCGGCGGCGCCGCCTCCGCCGACCTGGCCAAGCGGCAGATGGGCGTGGATCTGAAAACCGACGCCACCGGCGGTGATGCCACCGTCCGGTTCACGGGTCTGAGCTTCACCACCGTCTCCGAGCAGGCCGGCGCCGGTGCCGCCCAGGAGGTCACCGCCACGGTCGCCCTGGCTGACGGCGGCACCCAGCAGCTCACCAGTGCCGCCGTCGACACCACCATCACCCCAGAACTGCCGGAGACCGGCACCAGTACACTTAATATCGCCCTGCCGGACGATGTCGCCACCACCGCCTGTCCGATGCAGTCTCAGTCGGAGGACGGCGTCAGTGTTGCGGCGACATGCGCGGTGGTCTCCTTCACCCTGGTGGCCCGTGACGGCTCCACGCGGAGCGTCGACTTTCAGGCCTTCGTCCCCCACCGCGCGGCGAACCACTTGGCCGACACGGGTGCGCCCGCGGCCGGCGATCAGGTCATCACCGCTCCGGCGGAGGAGACCCCGGTCCGTGCCGGGTTCGCCGATGTATTCGGCTCCTTCGGTGCGATGGCCGCCGCGGTGGTCGCGGCCGGTGGTGTTGCCGGCTACAGCGTGATCCGCAGGGGACTGCGTCAGGATGATGCCGTACGGTCGGATATGTGAGACGACGCATTGATCCCGCCGCCGGCGCCCAGGCCTTGCGCAGGTGGGCGGCCACCGTTGACAGCGGCGATCGCCCCCGGCGCTCCGATACGGCCACAGCGGTGCGTTACACCCTGGAGGAGTTGGCCGCCTGCGCACCCGGTCGTGCCGTTGAGGTGCGGGTGCCGCCCTTCGGCGTCACCCAGGCGATCTCCGGCACCGTCCACCGACGCGGCACCCCGCCCACCGTGGTGGAGACCGATCCGGACACCTGGCTCGGCCTGGCGAGCGGGCGCATGAACTGGGACGCGGCCCTGGCATCCGGGGCGTTGCACGCCTCCGGCGAGCGGTGCGACCTGTCCGCCTACCTGCCGCTACTGCGCGCGTGAGCCGGCGCTCGCGGCTCGGCCCGGCCGATCCCGAGGCGATTCGACGCCGCGACGACGTACTCGTGCCCGAGCGGGCATGAATCACACCTGATTCGCGGACACCCCTTCCCAATCAAGTCCGTTCGGACATACACTCATGCCCGAACGGACTTCGGAGAGGAGGTGCGGATGAACGCCGAGCAGCGTCAGCAGGACATCGTTGATGCCGTCGCGCGTGAGGGCAGGGTGGCCGTAACCGACCTGGCCGCGCGTTACGGCGTCACCGTCGAGACCATCCGCCGTGACCTGACTGCCCTGGACCGCGCCGGGGCCCTGCGCAAGGTCCACGGCGGCGCCGTGCCCGCCACCGTCCTGGCGTTGCCGGAGACCGCCGTCGCTGAGCGCGAGCTACTGGGCGCCGCCGCCAAGCAGGCCATCGCCGCCGCCGCCGTGGGTGCCCTCGAGCTGCGCCCGGGCACCTCGATACTGCTCGACGCCGGCACCACCGTCGGCTGCTTGGCCCGTCTCCTGCCCGAGGGCCTGGGCCTGCGGGTCATCACCGACTCCGTGCTCACCGCCGCCGTCTTGGCGGGCCGCGGCGACCTGACCGTACGCATGCTCGGCGGCCAGGTGCGCGGCATCACCCAGGCGGCCGTCGGCCCCGAGGCCCTGGAGGCGCTCGCCGCCCTACGGGTAGGCGTGGCCGTGATGGGCACTAACGGGTTGACGGCTGAGCACGGCCTGTCCACCCCCGACCCGGACGAGGCCGCCGTCAAACGGGCCATGGTCCGTGCGGCCAGGCGCGTGGTAGTCCTGGCCGACTCCACCAAGCTCGGCCAGGAGCACCTGGTCTCCTTCGCCGACCTGGACGAGATCGACCTGCTCGTCACCGATGCCGCCCTGTCCGACCCACTTTCCGCCCAACTCGCCGATTCAGGAACCGAGGTACTTCTCGCATGATCATCACCCTCACGCCAAACCCCTCGCTGGACCGCACGGTCACGCTTACCGGGCCGCTTGTACGCGGCGGGGTGAATCGGCTCCAGTCGGTCACCGTTGAACCGGGCGGCAAGGGACTCAACGTCGCCAGAGTGCTCGCCCGCTCCGGCCACGAGGTCACCGCGATTCTGCCGGCTCCCGAGCGCGACCCGTTGGTGGCGGCCCTGGAGGGGCTGACCGAGGCCGGCCTGTCAGCGACCACGGTCGATGTGGCCGGGGCGGTGCGTGTCAACACCGCCGTCACCGAGCCCGACGGCACTACCACTAAGCTCAACGAGCCGGGCGCGGCCCTGGCCGCAGCGGAGGTCGACGCCGTTGAGGCGGCACTGCGCGAGGCGGTTGCGGTCGGTGCCGATACGGGCGGCGGTCACAGCTGGGCGATTCTGTCCGGCTCGCTCCCCCCGGGCGCCCCCGGTGACTGGTATGCCAGGCTCGTGCGGCTGCTGCGCCAGGAGGCCCCCGGACTGCGCATCGCCGTAGACACCTCTGACGCCCCGCTGGCGGAACTGGCCGCCGCCCTGCCCGACGCCGCCCCGGACCTGATCAAGCCCAACGGTGAGGAACTCGGCCAGCTCGCCGGAATGCCCGCCGAGCAGGCCACCGCCCTTGAGGAGGGCGCTCTGGCCGGTGACTACGCGCCTGTGGCGCAGGCCGCACGGGTCCTGGTGGACTTCGGCGTGGGGGCGGTAATGGCCACACTCGGCGCCGCCGGCGCCGTGTTGGTGACTGCGGACGGCGCCTGGCGGGCCACCGCGCCGGCTGTCCCGGTCATCTCCACCGTCGGCGCGGGAGACTCCTCCGTCGCCGGTTACATTCTCGCCGACATTCGCGGCGATGCCGCACCCGAGCGCCTGGCCACCGCCATGGCCTACGGCTCCGCCGCCGCCGGTCTGCCCGGAACCACCCTGCCCGGACCCGATGACCTGCCCGAACGGGCCGCCGTCATCGCCGAACTCTGAACGCACCCAGACGACCAGGGGGCTGATCCCAAACCAAACCATCCGGCGCGCGCCCACCGGCCCGCGCATCCGATCCCGACCCGCCCCGCACCGGCGGAGCGGCATTACCAGGAGACAACAAGGAAAACACCATGTCCCAACCCACCAACTCAGCGAGCACGCCGCTGATCATCCCCGAACTCGTCCGCCTGGACGCGCCCGCGGGCGCCGACAAGCAGGCGGTCATCAATTACCTGGCGGATGTCGTGGCCACCGCCGGCCGCGCCGACACCAACGAGGGACTCGCCGCCGACGCCCTGGCCCGCGAGGCCACCGCGCCTACCGGCATCCCCGGCGGCATCGCCATTCCGCACTGCCGCAGCCCGCACGTGCTCGCGCCCTCACTCGGCTTCGCCCGGCTGACCGAGCCCGTCGACTTCGGGGCCGCCGACGGTCAGGGGGCGGACCTCGTATTCATGATCGCCGCACCCGCCGGTGCCGACGACTTCCACCTGCAGCTGCTGGCGAAGCTGGCTCGCGGACTGATGAAGAGCGAGTTCACCGACGCCCTGCGTGCTGCCGCCACCCCCGCGGACGTCGCCCGGCTGGTCACCGAGCAGGTCCAACCCGAACTGCTCGACGACGGCGCCGCCCCCGCTGCGGGGGACCCGGATACAGGTGAGGCTCCCGCAGCGCCCGCGGCGGGAGCCGGTGCGGAACGCGTCATAGTCGGCGTGTCCTCCTGCCCCACCGGCATCGCCCACACCTTCATGGCCGCCGAGGCACTGGAGCAGGCCGGTAAGGAGCGCGGCGTAACCGTGCGCATCGAGGGGCAGGGTTCGGGCAAGATCGACTGGCTGGACGCCGATCTGATCCAGTCCGCCGACGCGGTGATCTTCGCCCACGACCTTCCCGTCAAGGGCCTGGAGCGCTTCGCCGGGAAGCCCGTGATCGACGTCGGCGTCAAGGCCGCCGTAAACGACGCCGGCTCCCTGGTGGACCAGGCCCTGGCCGCCATCGACGATCCGGGCGCCAAGCGCGTGATCGCCGGCGGCTCCGGGGGTGGCGGCGGTCAGGCCGAGGGAGAGGAGGAGCAGGTCCATTGGGCGCGGCGTCTGCAGCGCTCGGTGATGACCGGCGTGTCATACATGATCCCCTTCGTGGCTGCCGGCGGTCTGCTGACGGCCTTGGGCTTCCTGTTCGGCGGCTACGACATTGGCGCTACCGCCCAGACCATCGTTATCGGTAACGCCGATGAGGGGCTCGCTGCCTCCAGCCTGTGGAACCTGCCGGATCTGAGCAACCCGGCCTACGCGGCCCCGCACGCCCTTGGTGGCTCCCCGCTGATGGCCTATATCGGCGCGGTCTTCGCCCTCCTGGGCAGTGCGGCCATGAACTTCCTGGTGCCCGCCCTGGCGGGATACACCGCCTTCGGACTGGCCGGACGGCCCGGTATCGCCCCCGGCTTCGCCATGGGTGCGCTGTCGGTGACCATGGGTGCCGGCTTCATCGGTGGTCTGATCGGCGGACTGCTCGCGGGCTACATGGCCGCCTGGCTGGCGGGTCTGGACGCGCCGCGCTGGCTGCGCAGCCTCATGCCGGTGGTCATCATTCCACTGTCCACCACGCTGGTGGTCGGCTCCCTGATGTACATGGTGCTCGGCAACCCGCTCGCCTCCCTGATGACCTGGTTGAGCGATTCGCTGACCTCCATGGCCGGCTCCGGCTCCGCCATTTTCCTGGGCGTGATCCTCGGGCTGATGATGTGCTTCGACCTGGGCGGACCCGTCAACAAGGCCGCCTACCTGTTCGCCTCCGCCGGCCTGTCCGCGGCTACCACCGCCTCCTACGAGATCATGGCCGCCGTCATGGCGGCGGGCATGGTTCCGCCGCTGGCACTCGCCCTGGCCACCACGGTGCGCCCGGGTCTGTTCACCGACGTTGAGCGTGACAACGGGCGGGCCGCCTGGCTGCTGGGCGCCTCCTTCATCTCCGAGGGTGCCATTCCCTTCGCCGCCGCCGACCCGTTGCGCATCATCCCGCCGTCCATGGTCGGCGGCGCCGTCACCGGCGCCCTGTCCATGGCGCTGCACGTGGGCTCGCGCGCCCCGCACGGGGGGATCTTCGTGTTCTTCGCGATCGACAACCTGCTCGGGTTCTTCATCTCGATCATCGCGGGCATGCTCGTGACGGCCGCGGGTGTGCTGATCCTCAAGCAGGCCCGGGCCCGCAAGCTCGCCGCCGAGGCCGCGGCCGGGGCGGAGCCTGCCGCCGTCGCCGCCTGAGCGCCCTTCCCCAACAGCGCCCTTCCCC
>NZ_JAUMUL010000065.1 GCF_030530635.1 Actinomyces sp. | reverse complement strand
CATGACAGTAGGTCCTCTCAATCAGGGCTTACACAGACCATTGAACACGCCCTGGAGGTGTCCTCGTGGGCCATCCGCCTGCAGCGCGAGGTCACCGCCGCGGTCAAGTCCGCGGCGAACCTGGGGGACGTATTCAAACAGGCCACCACCATGATGGACAACCTCACCAACGGGCTCAAGAGCCTGGGCCCCCACCCCGCCCTCGCAACCGCCGGCCCCACGCCCCACACCCCACGCACCCCCAGCACCCCGTCACGCCCCAAAGGAGGAGGCAGCAGCACCGGCAAAGGCACAGGCAGCGGCACGGGTAAGGGCGCCGGTGGCGGTACGGGCAAGGGCACCGGTGGTGGCGGTGCTCGTGGTGGTAAGGGCGCTGACTGTCCGTATTCTCCTCGGGATGGGAACCACTATCCGGGTGTGCGCAAGCCGACTCGGGGTGCCAATGATGGCGGCCCGGGGACCTGGGATGAGGGCAAGAACCACGGGTCTGATCGTTCCCAAGCCTATGAGGAGCAGGTCTCCGGGGTGACCGTCGAGGACTCCTACTACGTCGACGGGGTGGAGTTCGACGGCTACTACGACGGCATCCTCCACGACGCCAAAGGCGCCTACTACGACCTCACACAAACCCCATTCGGAGAAAACGTCATTCGCGAATTAGTGGACGGCGCAGAGAGACAGGTACAGGCGGTGCGGGCGGCTGGCGCCGACACGCCTATACGCTGGCACCTGGCCGAACCGGAAATGCTAGCTCTCCTACGCAGGATGCAGAGTCTAGGGGATTTCCCGGCTGGGATTGAACTGGTGCACACCCCGCCCGACTTCTAAACCACGCCACACGGACTACCTGCTATCATTTACACTACATGACATTAAGGGAGGAGCTCACTGATGGCTGCGAAGTGGGAGCTTGCGTTTAGGACGGATCGTCCGGGTCAGGAGGAGCGCATGGAGGAGGAGGCCGGGCGGTCCTGGGAGCTGATCCAGCAGCTGCGCGGCCTGCACCCCACCCTGGACCCGTGGCGTGAGAGTGACACGTCTAAGGCGAAGGCTGCGGCGAATCCGGAGATCACCACCCTGGATGAGTTCCTCGACGTCATGCGCACCAACATCGAGCCCGACCTGTCTGGCGTGAGGTTCTCGCTGTTCTCCGGTGATGTGGACCGCGCCGACGGCGCCTCCATCATGATCAGCATCGGTAGACAGCCCAATAAGGGGCACGCTATGCTTAGGTTTCACAGTAGTGAGTTCGCTGAGTTCATCTCCACCAACGAGGCGCTGGCGGACCACCTGGTCGCCACCGGCGCAAATATCCTGGACCCCGAGATCGGGGCATTGTCCCGTTTGGATCATCCGCTCAATGACGAGCCTGAGCCGTATGACTATGTGCAGGGGTGGAAGATGTTCTTCCCGGCATCTTCACCGCACTGGTACCAGGCCACCGCCCTGGCCACCGACACCTACCCCACCAACAACGGCGCCGTATTCACCTTCGGCACCCCAGACACCTACCCCACCATCCTCAACACCTGGCCGAAGAACACCTGAACGCGGGGCGGCCCGCCTGGAGCGTGAGGTCACCGCCGCGGTCAAGTCCGCGGCGAACCTGGGGGACGTATTCAAACAGGCCACCACCCTGATAGACAACCTCACTAGCGGGCTCAAGAGCCTGGGCCCCCGCCCCGCCCTCGCAACCGCCGGCACCCCAACCCCACACACCCCACGCACTGGCAGTACCCCGTCGCGCCCCAAAGGAGGAGGCAGCGGCGCGGGTAAGGGCGCCGGTGGCGGTACGGGCAAGGGCACCGGCCGCGGCCGCGGAGCAAGCGGCGGAAAAAGTACTGGTTCCGGGACCGGCGGCAGTCCGCACAAGCCCCGCCCAGTCGACTCCGCCAAGACCAAGAAAGCACAAGAAGCACAAAAACGAGCGGACCAAGCCGCAGACAAATTACCCATTCACAACCGAGAACGCAAAACGGCAAGCTCAGATCATGCGCAGGCACTAAGTGGTTGGAGTCAAAAACGTCCCAGCGGATTCCAAAAGCCCAATATCGATGATGTCTTCGCAAAGCAGAAGGAGATTGGGCATCCAGCTAAGCCCGCAGACTTTGCGGACAACGGGACTCCAGGACAATACTATACCTCGCACGCCGAAAGACAGCTTTCCATTACGGCACTTGAACGTAAGATAGGAGCATAAAAACCAGTATGTCCCGACTGCCAGCAACACTTCTCTCGACTTGCCCAGTATGAGGGGAAAGACTGGTACGTTGCCGATCCCGATGGAGGTTGTGTATTTCATTCCGACGGATCCATCGCTAGGTCCGACGGCACGATTACACAGCCATAATATGCTGCACGCAACGCAGGCAAATCACACGTACGAAGGAGAACCTACATGATAGATATGGCCCTGGTCCAAAGAGAGCTCGAGTCAGGTCGCAAGGAGCTTGCGAAGAGCAATAAGGCAATCTTGCCTTTAGCAGCACGGTCCCGAATATGGATCGCCATGCTCGATCCCGAGGATGATGAAGCGAGCTACAGGCACCGCACTCAATTAAAAGAGGTGTGCGTGCGCCGCGTTGCCCACCTCTGGGATAAAGCATACCCGGGAGACCCTAGAGTGGAGGAGATGCTGAATCTAACAAGCGATCTCATTTCCCGCACCGCCGACCCAAAGCGGGCCGAACTGCATGCTGACCGCTTTCTCGCTGATATGTTTGACGCGACCGATGCTTTCAATGAGACAACAAGGCCAGCCATGTTGGTTGCCTACGGTGCGGCAAGAATGGTCCTGTCTGCATGCTATCGTAATCCCGATTTTGACATTGATGAAGCAGAAGATGACGACGATCTCCTTCCGGACACCCTGGAAACAAGCTACTGTTGCGCCAGTGCATCAGCGAATGCCGTCAACTGGCAGCCGGTTGAGGAGACTGATGTGGAGGCGCGTCGGGAGTTCTGGACCTGGTACCTCGATGAGGCCATCCCTCAAGTACTTGCAGGATGAGGACTGTAATCGCCTCCTTATATGGCTCTTCACATTTTGGGGTGTAGTATCTGGTTCCGGAGGATGCCGCAGGTCGATCCACGTGATGGTGCGAGCCGAGTGACAGACGCGACCATCAGAATCAGTATGCTATAGAGGGATCGCGGACCTATGGGCCATTAGAGTGGAAAGCCGTCGAAGAGCATCGCCTTGATACGGAAGCACAGGGTACCAGGTTGCGGGAGATCATCTCCAACGACTGTAAGGCCAGAGTTGACGGGGCACCAAACTGCCGCTTCTATGGATCGTATAATTCAGGGGGAGGACGGCACCTGGGTTGGCGTCGAGGTCAAGTCAGGCAGCGCCCACTACGGAGGACAGCAGAAGGCATTCGATGAGCTGGTCTCGCCTGACAACCCCGCCCGGGTGACGCTACCGGAGGGACGCACCATCGAAATCACCGCGACAATGACGCTACGGGCACCCAAGCAGTAGCCCACAACATTGAGCACGTTAAGGAATGTCCTAAAATGAGCAACTACGTCACCTGGACGGTCAAAAGTAAGTCTGGAAGGCTTGAGGTTTTTACGCGACCGCAGACTCCGGAGATGATCGCCGATCAGCTGGAAAGGCAGCTGACCTACCCGACATTCCTCACTGAAGGCGCCTATTTTGCTTTGGGTGTTTGGGAGTTGCCTGGCGGGAAGGACATACGTCAGGTGCCTGATGACGATCCGTCCCGGGGTTACTACATGCAGGCGGCTGGGTCGAATCGGGCGATGACGATTGAGGCCCGTGTGCCCAGCGGTGACGGGTCGTATGCTCATTACGTGCTGGCCCGTGAACCCGTCGCCGATCCGGACCGGTGGGTGCCACTGTCCTGGGACAACGGCTCGGCCGAGCCCTACACCATCCAACTGCACCCCGAGGAGATCTTCACCGGCGAGCAGGCCGTACCCGTCTTCCGCGACTACATCATCAACGGACAACTCCCCGGCCCCGAACTACTCCGACCCATCGACGCCTAGATTGGCTAATAGGGTGCCGGTCATGCGGTAGTAGGCGCCATAGTCGGCCGCGTCCACGATCGCGCAGATCGTGCATGACATAGTGCGTGACGCGATCGCCGATGTCCTGGCCAAGTGACGTGCAATGCCAGAGCATCGCAACATCCCCTGTGCCGCTTCGGCCTGAATGCAGACCAGCCCAGGCTCCCACGTGCCCTCGCACCGGTGGACACATCAGCGCCCCACCACCACACCCCTAAACACGAAAAGTCCGTAATCGGCATCTGCATCTCAGACGGCGGGGCACCGAGAGCGACCCGCGGCGTCGTTTCACACGTTCGCTGCGGCCCTGCGCCGGCGATATGCGCGGGCCTGGCGCGCCAGCATGCGTGCCAGTGCGCGGCCGAAGGCCTGCACCACCGGCTCGGCCCGCTCCGCGTCGGCGCGCACGCGCCGCCCGGCGGCGGCCGCCTCGGCGGGCAGCTCGGCGTCGGTCAGGGCCTTCATCGCCTCCACGTCGGCGACCGCGCCCATCCTCCACGCGGTGACGCGGGACTCCACGAACGCCATCCGGGCGGGGGTGGACTCCGGGTGATGCTGCAACGCCAGCAGTTTGCCGACCCGCCAGGCCTGCACCGGGGCACCGGCGGAGGAGGCCAGCAGGGTGGCCGTCTCCGGCAGGCGCACCACGCCGTCGTCGTGGGAGACGAGCACGGGTATGCGGGTGCCGTCCCGGGTGGGGATGCCGGCCCGCACGGCGGCCCGCACCGCCTCATCAACGATCTCGGCGAACAGCGGGTCGGTGGCGGCAGCCTCGGTCAACTCCAGGTCCACCACGCCGCGCTCGGCCCCGTACGGAGAGGGGGCGGCGGTCACCCCGCCGATCGCTTCGGCGGCGATCTGCGCCCCCAAGCAGATGGCCACAGTGGGCAGCCGGGCGTCGACGACGTCTCGCAGCAGCCCCCGCAGCGGGGCGATCCAGGGGTGGTCGGCTTCGGCGTGGGCGCTCATGGGCCCGCCGAGCACCACCAGCCCGTCACCGAGTTCGTCGAGGGCGGGCAGCGGGTCGCCGGCCTCGGGCCGCACCATGCGCAGGGTCAGCCTCTGGGCGGCCAGCCATTCGCGCAGGGGCCCCAGCGGCGCCAGCGGCTCGGGCTCGATCACGGTGATGAGGGTGTCCACGGAGCGACCCGTGGATGCGGCAAGGCCGGTGGCGGCCTCGGCAGGGCTGGTGGCATCGGTCATGGGGACTATTGAAGCCGCGAGCACGATCCGCGCAAGTCCAACACCGCGCCTGTGAGCCGCACGACGGCCGACCCCATCCCCTCTCACCGAGATCGGTAGAAGTTACAGCACGGAAGTGGACCACTGGTGTGATTGCGAAGCTACTTCAACTCGCCGCGGCCATGTCGATGGTCAGGTGCAGGTCCAGTGCGTGGGCGATGCGCAAGAGAGTCGACACGGAGGGGACTTGGCCGCCGTTCTCGACGGCGGAGATGACCGACTGCTGGGTGCCCATGCGCCTGGCTAGCTCGGTCTGAGTCAGCCCTGCCCGAGTGCGTGCGGCGTAGACGAGCTCGGCCAGCTGCAGGCGGACTTCCTCCTCGGCCTCGGCGGCGTCGAATCGGGCGCGCTCGGCCGGGGTCATGGCGGCAAGGGCCTCGGCCTGCCGGAACGGTGTCGTCCTCATGATTAGTTCCTCTTCTTTCGGGCTTCCCTGGTTGCTTCTTGGGCGGCCCGGTGAGCCGCCTGTGCCCGCCGGGCTCGCAGGATCTCTCCCCGCTCGTTCTGGCGATGCTTGCGGAAAGTAGTCAGCGTGATGGCCCTCCGCTCGGGTTCGAGCACGTACGTGATCCTCCTCGCCACGCCTTCGCACGTGAACCGCAACTCACGCAGGCCCCCACCCAGTTGCTTCGACAGCGGCATGCCGAGTAAGTGCCCGGCATCCTCTAGGGCGTGTTGCGTAAGTGGGTGGGGTGGTCGGCGTGGTGTGCGGGATGGGGTGAGGCCTTTAGGGTATCACGGGTGGTGTGAAATCAACCAGTAACACCGCCAAAGGCCTCGACCGTTGAGTATAGACGCTGCCGCCCGTCATGACCTGACCGATGCCCAGTGGGGGCTGCTCGCGCCCCTGCTGCCCATCCCGCCTGCTCGTGGCAGGCCCCGGGTGTATCCGTTGCGGGACATGATCAACGCCGTACGGTGGAGAACCCGGGTGGGGGCGCCCTGGCGCGACATACCACCCCACTACGGGCCGTGGTGGAGGGCCTACGCCCTGTACCGGGCCTGGCAGCTGGCCGGGGTGTGGGAGCGTATCGAGGCCGCACTTATCGCCAAGGCCGACGCCGAAGGCAGGGTCGGCTGGCGAGTGTCAGTTGACTCCACCACCTGTCGGGCGCATGTGCACGCCGCCGGGGCCCGCAAAGAGTCAGTCCCCAGCAGGTGGAGGGGGAACCCGAGGACCACGCCCTGGGGACCTCCCGGGGCGGCTGGTCGACCCAAGGTCCATGCCGCCACCGACGCCGCCTGCGGCATGCTGGCCGGGGTGCTGACCGCCGGGCAGGCTGCCGACGGGCCGATGATGATCCCCGTACTGGACAAGATCCGTGTCAAGCGCCCTGCCGTTGGGCGGCCCCGCACCAGGCCGCAGATGGTGCTGGCCGACAAGGCATACTCCTCAAAGGGGAACCGGGACTGGCTGCGCGCCCACCACATCAAGGCCACCATCCCCGTCAAGAAAGACCAGGCCGCACACCGCAAGGCCCACGGCACACTGGGCGGCAAGCCACCCGCATTCAACCCGATCGCTTACAAGGAGCGCAACACCGTAGAACGCTGCTTCGGCCGACTCAAGCAGAACCGGGCCATGGCCACCAGATACGACAAACTCGCCGTCCGCTACCAAGCCACCACCCACATCGCCAGCATCGACCACTGGCTCAAACAACTCGCATAACACACCCTAGCCCCAGCCGGTGATTGCCGAGATGGTCGATCGGGGCGACCGACGTGGCGACCATCGCCCGATAAGACAAGATTTCGCCCGTTTCACTTGCAAGAAGCTCAACGTCGTGGCAGCCGGACCCGAGAGCCGCCCGACGCATTACGGAGATCTCAAGAACCAGGGCGAACCGTTCGTATGCTTGAAAGACGTCCTGGTACGCGCCGACCGAGCTGCCGCACGTGATCCCGATACCGATGCCACCTTTGGCCCTCCGACAGCCACATCGCCTTGTTGGGAGCGTGTAGGTGCTGACCAACCACACAGGCTACCCGGCAATCCGAAACAGAGCCGGGTTCGGTCCATGACATTGAGGCGGCCCGTGAGCATGTGCTGCCCGCCCCGCACCCGGCAGCAGACGAGGCCTCCACGCTGGCGGACATGGGGGATGTGGGCTCCGCTCCGGCTTTAAGATACAGACGCCCGTCATGGGTTCCGAACCCAACACAGGAGCACTCTCCTACAGCCAAGAACCCGGGCCCACCTGCGGGCCCCACCAAAAGGGCCACCCCCCTAACTATCCTCAATCTAAAACAACAACCTATTCTGAGCAGAAAATCTCATTAGTTTACACATTATCGGTTCCCGAACTCAACGTCTCATCGTTTCGACCTGTTAATCGTCCAAGCCGGTCAACCAACCATCTTGCTCGACTTCATCATACAACTCGCCAAACTCTCGTCGCACTGGAGTCGGACCATCTACTATCTGCCACGGGTACGAGCATCTGCGACGCTCCAAGACATCTGGGCACAACAACTCGCCTATCTGAAGCTGCAACTCATACGACTCACGCTCCGTACACCACAGACCGATTCTCAACGAACGATAGTCGCGCCTCTCCTCAGAAGCGCCCGCCTCCTCCTCCGAAGCCGCCACCATTACCACCCCCAAATCGGCCGCCGCCGCCACCGAAGCCATTCCAATTGCTGTTCCTCACTTGACAGTGACGCTTATATGCGCCCGCCGGAACCTTACGATCAGCATCCTTTTTGGCATTCGCAACAGCTCCGTCTTTCGTGGAAGAGTTCCCCTCACCGGACACATATCCGACGACAGCACCCTTCTTCACAACATGACAACGAACAACAGCCCAATAGCGACCACTCCCGACTCCAGCCGGAACAATCTCCACATTCGCAACATCAGCGGAAGGCAGGACGACACCTACCGCAGGGGCCACCTCGGGCGTCACAGCGCCAGCCATGGGTAGCGGCATCACCCCCGCAAGCACCGCTGCCGCTGCGACAGCTGCCACAAACCGCCTGACCTTGAGACACATGATACACCTCATTAAACTTTGATGGGCGACCGTTCACACACAGCATAGCACACCCTTCCTTAACCGTCAAACGTCCCACTAGCTCATTTCAGGCGCCTATAGCATAGGATTGGTGGCGTGCTGTCGCTAGCCGCCCTTCGCCTAGGCGCGATAACCTGTAGTGCGTTCCTTGTCGGGACATCCATTCAGCTTGGATGCGCGCCTGCGGACAACGATGGTGGCGCTAACACTGTCGCTGCCGTTCAGGTAGTAGAGGGCAAGGTGAACCTAATCGGAGTACCTGAGGCACCATCATCGGAGCCGCAACACCTCACCGACGACGCCGACATCCTCGACGACGACGCGGCGCAGCGGGTGGTCGATCAGTTGGCGGAGGACGGCGTCGGCCTGTGGATCGTCACCATGCGCGACGACTCCCAGACCGCCGAGCAGTACGCTGCCAAGGCCTGGGAGGCCTCCGGGTTCGACACTGCCGACCTGCTGCTGGTGATCAACCTGCCCGCCGACGGCGCCAACAGCTTCGCCTTCGGCGGCTCGACCTACGACTCCGTCTGGTCCGACTCCAAGATCGACTCCGTGCGCGGCGACATCCAGCAGACCCTGAGGAGCGGCGACTACGACGGCGCCGTAACCGCCATCGCCGACGCCGCCGGCTCCTCGGGCTCGGGTGCCTCCGGCACCGCCCTGGTCCTGGGCCTCGGCGCCGTCTCGGCGGGCGCAGTGGGCGCCGTCGCCTACAGCCGCAGCCGCAAGCGCAAGCAGGGCTCCGGCCGGGCCGTCCAGCCGGCCGAGAACCTGGAACAGCTGCGCACCCGGGCCGGCGCCACCCTGGTGAGCACCGACGACGCCGTGCGCTCCGCGGCCGAGGAGCTGTCCTACGCGCAGGCTCAGTTCGGCCTATCCGCCACCGACGCCTTCACCGCCGCGCTGAACACCGCCCAGGAGCACATGGCCCGTGCCTTCGAGTTGCGCGGTCGGCTGGATGACGCCCCCGGGGGCGAGGCCGAGCAGCGGGCGCTGTGCCAGGAGATCCTGTCCCACTGCGCCGAGGCCAGCGCCGTCATTCAGGCGCAGGAGGCGGCCTTCAAGGAGCGGCGGGGCATTGAGGAGAACCTGCCGCGCTCCATTGCGGAGACCGCACAGCGCGCGCATGAGGCCGAGCAGGCCATCGCCGCCGCCGACACGCTGCTGGTCACCCTGCACGCCACCTACCCGGACAGTGCGCTCACCTCCATCGCGGATGCGCCCGAGCGCGCCCGCAAGCTGGTTGAGGCCGGCCGGGCCGCCCTGGAGCAGGCCCGGGCCAGCACCGAGTCCGGCAACCAGTCGACCGCCGTGGAGCAGGTGCGCATCGCCCAGGCCTCCATCGCCCAGGCCGGCGATCTGGCCGGGCAGGTGGGTGGCGTACGGGAACGGCTGGAGCGGGCCGACGCCGACCTGGAGGCGGCGATCGCCTCCATCTCCGCCGACCTGGTGGACGCCCAGCGCCTGGCGGGGCAGGTGCCCGCGGCGTCGCTGCAGCCGCTGGTGGCCGACGCCGAGGCGGCCGTGGCCGAGGGCCGCGCCGCCTCGAATCCCGACGGCGACCCGCTGGCCGCCCTGGACCACTTGGAGCGAGCCGAGTCCGCACTCGACGCTGCCCTGGCACCGGCACGGGCGAAGGAGGAGAACGACTCGCGCGCCCGAGCTTCCCTGGTCTCCCGCCTCGGCCGGCTCAACTCCCAGATCTCGGCGGTGACCTCCTACATCACCAGCTACCGCGGCGCCGTTGGCTCCCCCGCACGCACCGCCCTGGCCGAGGCCTCCCGGCACGCGGCAGCCGCCACCTCCCTGCAGAACACCGATCCGACGGCGGCCCTGGCCGAGGTCGCCTCCGGGGAGTCGCTCGTGGCGCAGGCCCAGGCTCTGGCGGAGGCGGATGTGCGAAACTCGGGTTCCTGGGGCTCCGGTTCCGGCGGCTCCTCCGGACAGGGCGGAATCGACTTGGGTTCACTCGTGCTTGGCGGAATTCTGCTGGGCGGTAGCCGCAACTACGGCGGCTGGGGCGCGGGCCCGCGCTCACCGCGCGGGGGTGGTTTCGGCGGGGGGGGCGTACGCGGAGGCCGCATACGCGGGGGCGGCTTCGGCGGAGGCGGCTTCGGCGGCGGAGGCGGCAGCTTCGGTGGGGGCCGAGGCGGAGGCTTCGGCGGAGGCGGCGGCCGCTTCTGAACGGACCGACGGCATTCACCGTACCGATGCTCCACCCTCACACGGCAGACGTACCGATGGACCTGACGACGAATCGTCGTAGGCGAAACCAGCGGTTGTTGGCGAACGCCACCGCATTTCCTGGAAGTATGGCCCCGATAACCGACCCTCCCGGCCAACCCCCGGGATGCGACAACGAAGGGAAACCACATGGCTGAGAAGCAGTCGATCCTGGGGCGCATCGCCCAGCTCACCCGCGCCAACATCAACGCCCTCATCGACCGCGCCGAGGATCCGGAGAAGATGCTCGACCAACTGGTACGCGACTACAAGGCCTCCATCGCCGAGGCCCGCGACGCCGTCGCCCAGACCATCGGCAACCTGCGCCTGGCGGAGAAGGACCACGAGGCGGACGTGGCGGAGGCCCGGGACTGGGGCAACAAGGCCCTGGCCGCCTCCCGCAAGGCCGACGAACTGCGTGCCGGCGGAGACGCGGCGGGCGCCGACAAGTGGGACTCCCTGGCCAAGATCGCCCTGACCAAGCAGATCACCGCCGAGAACGAGGCCAAGCAGGCCGAGCCGATGATCGCCTCCCAGCAGCAGGTCGTCGATCAGCTCAAGACCGGTCTGCAGCAGATGGAGGCCAAGCTCGGTGAGCTGCAGACCAAGCGCGACCAGCTGGTCGCGCGGCAGAAGAACGCCGAGGCGCAGGTCAAGGTCCAGGGCGCCATCCGTTCGATCAACGTCATGGACCCCACCAGCGAGCTCGCCCGCTACGAGGACCAGGTGCGCCGTGTCGAGGCGCAGGCCGCCGGGCAGATGGAGATCGCCGGCGCCTCCCTGGAGGCCCAGTTCGCCGAGCTGGAGGCCTCCGACCAGCAGCTGGAGGCCGAGGCGCGCCTGGCCGCCCTCAAGGCCGGGGGCAACAGCGCGCTGCCCGGCGCCTCCGCCCCCGCGCAGATCGGCGGCAACGACGTCGACGCCGCCTTCGAGGCGCTCAAGGCCGAGAGCGCGCAGAACGCCGAGCAGGCCGGGGACGAGCAGTCCTCGTACTCACCCCGCGCCGGCGGGGCCGCCGGACCTTTCGCGGGGGGGGCGCCGGCCCCGCCGCCGGGCGGGGCGCCGACGCCCCTTTTTGCAACTATTCCCGGACGCACCGAACTCGCTTCCACCACATCAACCGGTCTCGACCTGTAGCGAGTGCCGGTCCGGCGGAAAGAGGCCGAGACAGCTGACGCCGGGTCCGCACCTTCACGCTGCCAGCGCAATTGCCCTGATCACGAGGCCAACACCCGTGACTTGCGGCGGGTGGTGGCCTAGTTTGAGGCCATGGCGAACCTGCGCATCGACACCGCACGCGGCATCAATCTGGCCGCGACGATGCATCTTCCCGAAGGCGCCGCCCCCTTCGACCCCAACGCCTTTGATGAAGAAGCCGTACGCTCCGGTCGCGCCGTTCCCCCACGCGAGGAGGGCGTCGTCATACTCGCCCATGATTTCCTCACCGACCGTCACGGCCTGGGCCACCGACTGGACAAGCTCGCCGAGCATTACCGCCGGGCGGGCCTGGCCACGCTTCAGTTCGACTTCTCCGGCCTGGGCGATTCCGACGACGACGTGATCACCCTGGCGGGCGAGATCGAGGACCTGCAGGCCGTCTCCGCCTGGCTCGCCAACCGCGGCTACGTTCGCCAAGCCATCCATGCCAACGGCTTCGGCGCCACTGCCGCCCTGCTGGCACGCCCCGCACAGGTGCGCACCGCCGTCCTCGCCGGCGCCGTCGTCGGCCCGCAGTCGATCCTATGGGAGAACGTCTTCTCCCCCGACCAGCTCGACGAACTGGACCGGCACGGACTGACGCGTCTGCCCGACGACAACCCGAACTCGCGACAATGGGACGTACTGAGCAAGGAGACACTCGCCGACGTCTCGCTCCAGTCACCGGACAAGACCATGGCCGACCTGCCCTGGCCCATCCTCATGCTCCACGGCGGTTTGACCGATGAACTGCCGGACACCGCCCAGGCGGCCACTGCGGCCTTCCCGCTCCTGCCCGAGGGCAGCCGCCTGTATCAGGTGCAGTCCGAAGGAGACGCGGCCATCCAAGAGATCGCGCGTCTAAGCACCGAGTGGGTTGCCCGCCGCCTGCGCTAATACCCTTCCTCTCCCCGCCGAGATCGGTCGAAGTTACGCACCGAAATCGGTTGAAACGGCAGGACATCGGGACGCGGTCCCACCCCGCAGCTTTTCCGCCAAGACCCCCCGAGGCGGAAAAAACTCTGTTGGATGGCTAACCCACGGCCCTCCGATACTCGTGCGCACGGAGGACCGAACGCATGAGCACAGCACTGACCGACCTGATCACCGACGATCACGTCATCATCCATAAGCACGTGACCACCTGGCAGCAGGCGATCGCGGCCGTGGCCGAGCCGCTCCTGGCGGAGGGCTCCATCACCGCCGCCTACGTCGACTCAATGATCGCCGCGGTCGACCAGTTCGGCCCCTACATCGTGCTCTCACCGCATCTGGTCCTCGCCCACGCCCGTCCGGAGGCCGGAGTGAACCGCCAGGCGATGAGCGTCATGACGCTGGCTGAACCCATCAGTTTCAACCACCCGGTAAATGACCCGGTGGACATCGTCTTCTGCCTGGCGGCGGTCGACAACGACTCCCACCTCAAAGCGCTCAGAGAATTCGTCGCCATCGCCGGCGACCGTCCGAAGCAGGAACGGCTCATTGCGGCGCAGACCGTCGACGAGTTTCAGCGAATCCTCCGCCAGGAGGAATGAGGCGCAGGGTCCGGATCCGGACCTTCCGAAGCCCAAGTCTCCCCATACCGGTCAAGACACGAAGGAGTATCCCATGACCAGACCACTCGAAATCTGCTTCATCTGCGGCGCGGGCCTCGGCTCCAGCCTCGCCTGCCAGATGGAGGCCGAGGAGGTACTCGCCGCCGCAGGCATACGCGCCAACCTGGGCCATGAGGCCATCTCCGGTATCCCGGGAGTGCGCGCGGACATCATCGTCTCCGCCGAGAACTTCAAGCCCACGATCGAGAAGTACGAACTTGACCCCGATATCGCGTTCGTCTTCCTCAAGAACATCGTCGACAAGACCGAGATCGCCGCCAAGCTCCTCCCGGTCGTGCAACGCAAGGAGGCCCGGGCATGAGCGTGATCAACGGGATCATTAACAACGTACTCACCCAGGCCGGAATCATCATCGGCCTGATCGCCATGCTCGGCCTTATTCTGCAGAAGAAGGGCGTGGGCGCCGTCGTCATCGGCACGTTCAAGACGATCCTCGGCTTCTACGTACTCTCGGCCGGCTCGGCCGTGCTGGTCACCACACTGACCTACTTCGGGGTCATGTTCCAGGCCGCCTTCCACACCACCGGGATCGTACCCAGCATTGAGGCCGTCAACGGTTACGCCACCAACAACCTGGGGCTGGGCGGGCAGATCGCCCTGGCCTTCCTGGGCATCTTCGTGGTCAACATTCTGCTGGCACGATTCACCCCCTGGAAATACATCTTCCTCACCGGGCAGGCGCTGCTGTGGATGTCAACCATGACTGTCATCTTCGGCTATGCGTCCGGCCTGCGCGGCGCCTGGCTCATCCTCGCCGCCAGCCTGGTGGGCGGATTCTTCTGCGTGGCCATGCCCGCCCTGGCCCAGCCCATCGTGCGCCGCATCACCGGGAACGACGCAATCGCCCTGGGGCACTTCTGCACCATTGGTTATCTCGTTGAGGCGGGCGTCGCCTGGTTGGTGCGCAAGCGCAACGTGGACAAGCAGCCCTCCACCGAGGACATCAAGCTCCCCCGCTCGCTGGAGTTCCTGCAGGACACCTACATGTCGCTCGCCGTGGTCATGATTCCCCTGTTCCTGGTAGTAGCGGCGGTGGCCGGGCCCGATCCGGTGGCGGAGTACGTCGACACCATGAACTACATGATGTATGCCTTCCTGCAGGCCATCCAGTTCGTCGTCGGCGTCTACGTCCTCATGGCGGGGGTGCGTCTACTGCTGGGAGAGATCGTTCCCGCCTTCCGCGGCATCTCCATGAAGCTGGTGCCCGACTCCAAGCCGGCACTGGACTGCCCGGTGCTGTTCCCCTACGCACCCAACGCAGTGGTCATCGGCTTCATCACGACGACGATCGGCACCCTGATCGCCATGGTGGCCCTGCCCGCGATCGGTTTCGCCGTGATCGTGCCCGGCATGCTGACCAACTTCTTCGCCGGCGGCACCGCCGGCATCTTCGGCAACACCGTCGGCGGACGCCGCGGCGCCATCGTTGGCGGCGTAGTGCACGGCCTGTTCATCACACTGTTGCCGGCGCTGCTGGTGACCACCTTCATGAACCTGGGCTTCCCGAACCTGTCTGCGACCGATGTCGACACCATCACCGCTGGCCTGCTGTTCGCCTACATCGTCCGTCCCATCATGAATGCGCTGTGAGGTAGACGAAATGAGATTGTTCCGCAGAAACCGGAAACAGACCGAACGCCGGAGTGCCGACGCCGCCGAGACGAGCAACGCGGTTGAGACAGCAGCGGCGCAAACCGCTTCCGACCAGGAGGTGCTGCGCGAACGCGCCGCTGAGCTCACCTCGCAGCTGGAGAACCAGGCCGATCCCGAGGCTCGGCTCGAACTCCTCAACGAACTCGGCCGCCTTCAGCAGGAACTGGGCAGTGCCACCGCCGCCATTGAAAGCTACGAGGCCTCCATGTCCATCCGCGAGCAGTTCGGCCCGGCCTACAACGGCCTGCTCACGCTCTATAACGACCAGTTGAAAGCCGCCGCAAAGGCGCGCGACGACGCCGCCATCCAGCAGTGGACGCTCAAACTGGACGAACTGACCGCCCTTTCCAAGCGTGTCATGCGCTCACAGTTCTAAGCCCTTAGGCATGCACCTGGCACCGCGCATAGAACGGGACGCCAGGCGAGTAGCCAATCGCCTATCCGCTCCTAAAAGGAAGAACCAGAATGTATACCTCTATTACGCCCATGCTCACCGAGGCCGGGCGCATCGGTTACACCGTCGGCGCCTTCAACGCCCACAATCTGGAGATGGTCCCGGCGATGATCCGCGCCGCCCGGGATCTGGGCGCCCCGATCATCATCCAGACCTCGCCCGGAACCGCCCGCTACGTGGGCATGAAGAACCTGGTGGCGGTGTGCCAGGCGATGGCCGAGGACGAGATCGTCGACGTGGCCCTGCACCTCGACCACGCCACCGACCTGACCGACATCCGCGACGCCATCGCGGCCGGATACTCCTCGGTCATGTTCGACGGCTCCCAGCTGCCCTTCACCGAGAACGTGGCCAAATCCCGCCGCGTCGTAGCCTTCGCCCACGCGCACGGCGTGTCGGTGGAGGCGGAGATCGGCACTATCGGGGGTACGGAGGAGGGCATCCACAACCGGGAGGGCGAGTACACCCAGCCGGAAGAGGCCCAGCGGTTCCTCGCCGAGGTCGACTGCGACGCACTCGCCGTCAGCATCGGCACTAACCACGGCCAGTTCAAGTCGAAGACCCGCATCGATCTGGACCTGCTCGGCCGCATCGACGACGCCGTCGAGGTCCCCCTGGTGCTGCACGGCGGCACGGGTGTGGACGAGGCAGACTACCCTGAGCTGACCGCGAAGGGCATCCGCAAGTTCAACGTCGGCACCGAACTGCTCGTAGGCTGGACCCGCAAGGCCCAGGAGACCTTCGGGGCCACCAAGGTCAACAGCTCTTTGCGCAACAATATCGTCCCGTGCAATGACATCGTGCGCGACATCGTCTCCGACAAAATCGCGCTGTTCATGGGGCGCCGCCCCGAGTGAGCCGAACGATCTGGAAGGCAAGCTATGCCAGGCGCAATCCTCGTGTTGATCGCCGGCCTGCCCGGGACCGGCAAGAGTCACCTATGTGCACGTATTCGTGAGCGCTTCCCGGGATGCACACAGGTGTCTATCGATGACATCAAAGAGCGGCTGTGGGACACGTACGGCTTCGACGACGTCGAGCAGAAGCGGGTTCTGGACCGCGAGGCACTGAAGGTCTTCTTCAAAGAGATAGAAACCGCCTTGAGCCGCCCAGTCCACAGTAAGAGCATGAGTGACGACGCCGACGGCCAGATGGTGCTGTCCGACTACCCATTCAGCAACAAACAGTTACCGACGCTACAAGCGCTGTGCGAACGGCGCCGGGCCGCCGCGGTGACGATTCGTCTGACCGCCGACCTGAGGGTGTTGTTCGAGCGACAGCGGCGACGCGATCTGGATACCTCACGGCATCTGGGCCACATCGTTAACCGCTACCACCGCGACGACGCCTTGACGGACCGGTCCGCGGCCGCCGGGCTGCTGACTCGGGAGGAGTTCTACCGGCGCTGTACCACGCGTGGGTATGACGACTTCCGGCTCGGTGACCTGCTGGAGGTGGACGCCACGGATCTGGACGCCGTAGACCATGAGGCGATCCTGGAGTGGATCGCCGCCCGGAGTGAGCGACCATGACGAACTTTGAGGATCTGTTGCAGGTCCTCCAGGAGGAGAACCGGACGATGCCCTCCTCCGAGTTGGCGATTCGACTGACCGTATCCGCCCGCACCATCAGGAACTACGTTGCCGCCGCCAACGACCGCTATGGGCATGTGGTCACTTCCTCGCGCACCGGCTACCGCCTGGACGCCACCGCGTTGGCCGGGGCCAGGCGGACGTCGGGGGCGTCCGCCGGTGGCGACGCCGGTCCCGAGGACCGGCTGGCGCGTGTCCTACAAGTACTCGTGTCCGCACAGAAACCGGTCAATATATTCGACTTGGCGGACACACTGAACGTCTCCGAATCTACGATTGAGGCGGACCTGGGCAAGGCCCGGCCGCTGTTGGCCCAGTTCGACCTGAGCCTTACCCGCGACCACGAGTTGCTCACGCTTCAGGGGGAGGAGACGGCGCAACGTCGCCTCATGCGGCGCATCCTCACCGGGGCCGCCGTGCGACGCCGCCAGTTCCTCGACGTCGAGGAAGTCGCCAACCGACTTCATGAGCCGGAGTTGACAGGCTTCAAGAAACAGTTGCGAGAGGTACTGGACGACTTCCACCTGTCCATCAATGAGTGGACCGCCGACGAGCTGGTCGCCCACATAGCCGTCATGGTGGACCGGGTACGGCATGGGCACTCCGTGAACGACTCACAATTGGCCCCGGACGACGCCCTCGCCCCGGTGTCTCACGCGGTGAGCGAACTCGTGACGAGAGTGTTCTGCGTGCGGGTGCCGGAGCGCGAGGTGGCCTACCTGGCACTCCTGCTCCTGACCAAGGCCGCCCCCGTTTATCCGGAGCGGACTTCCAGCCCGGAGGTCAGGGCCTTCCTCGACGACCACTATCTGGCCATGGTCACCCGGATCGTCGCAAAGCTCAACGCGAACTACCTGGTGGACCTCGAGGACGACCGGTTCATCGCCTTCCTCGCCCTGCATGTGCGCAGCCTGGTGCAGCGGGCCGCGCACCATGACTCAGCCCGCATCCCGGTGGGACAGTCGGTTAAGAACACTCACCCACTGGTCCATGAACTGGCCGTATTCATCGCCAGGCAAATCCAGCTCGAGACCGGCATCGAGGTCAGTGAAGATGAAATCGGCTTCATTGCCTTCCATGTGGGCGGCCGCCTGCTCTCCATGCATGCACAGGATGACGAGGTGGCCGTCGTCGCCGTCGTTCCCCGCTACTACGACGTTCACGTCTCCCTAACGCATGCCGTGGAGAACGCGGTGGCTGGAACCGGGCGAGTGGACAGGGTGATCACGGACGTCGACGACGTCGGGCCCGACCTGGCCGCCGACCTGATTGTGACCACGGTCCCCCTGCCGAACGCGCCCGATGTGCCGGTGATCCGTACGGGGCTGCTGTTGACGGACGCCGACCTCGAACGAATTCGGAAAATGGCCGCTGACATCGCTGTCGGCCACAAGCGGTTCAAGGCCGCCGCCTGGCTGACCACGGTGATGGAGCCGGAGTTGTTCACCCGGATGCCGGGCGGGCAGGACCGCGATGCCGCCCTGGAAACGGCGGCGGGTCTGCTCGCCCATGCCGGCGCCGTCGGACCTGGGTTCCTGGATCAGGTCAGGGAGCGCGAGCGGTTGTCGACCACAGCCTTCGCCTCCGGCGCCGCGATCCCGCACACGATTGAGATGACTGCGGCGCGCACTGCGATTGCCGTATGCCTGGCTGATCGGCCCGTCGACTGGGACGGCACGCCGGTCAAGCTCATCGCCATGCTGTGCCTGTCCGCGGACAGCCGCGACGCCTTCGGGGATGTGTTCGATGCCGTGATCAAGGCGCTGGTGGATCCCGCCAAGGTCTCCCGCCTGGCCGGGGCCGACTCCTACGACGCCTTCGTCGCCACCATGCTGGACGTGCTGTAACCCTGCCCACGCCAGGTGCGCGGGCAGGGCATGGCGATTGCGAGCACCATCGGACGTTTACGGGCTCATCGTGTTTGGGGTGAAGTGGTTGGCGGTACCGGGCCACCGAGCCGTGAAGAGGGATGGCGTTGGGTACGCCTCTTCGGTGTTTACTACGCCGGTTAGATCTGTGCTGTAGGCTCCGTCGCCCTTCAGCAGACACCTAACCGGTGTAGTAGAGCACGAACCGGC
>NZ_JAUMUL010000125.1 GCF_030530635.1 Actinomyces sp. | reverse complement strand
ATCACCGCATAACCAGATCTACACCACACCAAGAGACTTGACCACGACGGCGGCAGGTAGTCATGACCCAATGATTCCCGCGTGTCCATGCGGCGAGTGTAGCGGAAGGCGGTGGTTTGCAGGCGGTGTAGGCGGTGGTTTGCGGGGTAGCTGGGCGGAGGTTAGCGGACTGGACGGGTCGGTGTGCCGGGTCGGGTGGCGTTTATGCCGGACTTACCAGTCAGCTTCGCACTTAACTTCACGGCTTGTGAAGTTAAGTGCGAAGTTGGGTGCGAAGTTACTGACGCGCCAAGCGGTAGCGCTGCTTCGGGCTACGCGGAGGTTCGGTCGCCTCCACAGTCCCGTCGGCAATCAATCCCCTCAGGGCGTTCTGGATGGTGCTGCGGCTGAGGACGAAGGTCTCGGCGAGTTCGGCAGCCGAGGCGCTCTCCTGCTTGGTGAGGTAGTCGGCGATACGGTCTCGGGCGGGCGCGTACCGCTCCCGTGGCGCGACGCGCCGGCGGCGGAATGTGATGGTGAAGCTGGTGGCCGAGCTCTTGATTTCGGGCGGCGGCAGGAGGGCCTCGGCAAGGGCGTGCCGGATGACTGCGATTCCGGTACCGCGGTTTTCGGCCACGGCGCCACCATTGGGGAAGGTGGTGGACTCCAATAGGGTTGACAAGCGCTGGTTGCGGCTCGTGCTAACACCCGCTTGGCCTAAGGTCTCTACCGTGACGGCGCCGTATAGACCGCCCGGGTTCATGATCTCGAGCCGATCGACGAACATGCTGACCTGTACCTGCGCGCCGCGCGCGGCCGGCGAGTAGTCCCGGTGCATGAGGGCGTTGACCACGGCCTCACGCACGGCGACGAGTGGGTAGTCGGGCAGATCCGTGCGGAAGGTATCTCCGATCAGGCCGGCCGTGCGCATATTGCGTCTGACGGCGTCGACAGCGGACTCGACGAGCTCGGGGATCGGGCCGGCCAGAGTGGTACTGTCGAGTAGACGCACGCCCTCGGTGACGCTGCCCCGATCGGTTCCGGGGAACACGGCGAAGGTGACGGTCAGTCGCGGAAAGAACTGCTGCGGGTATTCTCCAAGCGCTAGGAGCGCGGCGAGGGTGGGGTGCCCGTCCCGGGTGATGCGCAGGCGTTCATGTGCGGTGTCGTGGCCGTCGGCGAAGGTCTTGGGACGCAGGGTCCGCTGGCCGTCGAGAAAGGCGCCCAGGGCGTCGTCGTCGAGGTCGTTGAGGGTGGCGTCTGGCACCACTTCCTCATCCCACCGCGGCTGAATGTGCTCTTCCAGGAGCCTTTCAACCTCGTACTGGGTCATGTGATGGTCGCCGTCGCCAGATCTGGTGTAGGAGCCGCCGTATTGGCCCTGATCAGTGACGTAACAGGGCTTGTGGCGCGGCTCTATCTCCGGGATCTTGGCGACGACGACAGGAGCCTTACCCAGTGGGACGATCTCAATGAGGGGACGGACTACCGGGGTCATCTGCTCGCAACGGGCAACGAGTTGATTCCGGGTGTGGGTGGCGTCGAAGTGCGGGACGGGGGCGAAGTCCTGTGCCTCGTCGAGACCGATGAGGATGGTGCCTCCTGCGGAATTGGAGAAGGCGCTAAGGGTGGCACGAATGTCCTTGCCGACGCCCGACTTGACCTCGAGCACCTGCTGGTCAGTGCCGATGACCCGGAGCTGGTCGACGAGGATGGAGAGTTGCGCGGAGTCCTTGGCCTGCGGCGTCCTTCCTTCTTCACACTTCGCAACTTCGTACATATCTTAACAGTGTGTGAAGTTAAGTGTGAAGTTGAGTGCGAAGTTTGCATCGGGTCGGGTGGGCCACCGTGGTGCGCGAGGCGGCAAAGTGCGTCGCCGCCAGACTCAGGGTCAGGGGGCAGCGCCCGCCGTCGGCGCTCGCGATCGGCACCTCTGCTACTCCACTTCCGCATTGGGTACGCCGGTTAGGTGTTTGCTGAAGGCTTCCGAACCCTTCAGCAAACACCAAAGTGGAGTAGTAGAGGCCGAACCGGCGTAGTAGACGCCGTGCGAGATGAGTAGGTGGCTACTGCTTGAGATGGCCTACGCGGTCGCGAACAAGCAGGACGACTTCTACGCATAGCCCGGCCAGTAGCATCCAGCGCACGATGCTCCACACGTCTGCGGACAGGAAGCTGAAGCACACGGTGGTGACCAAGGACCAGGCCAGGAGGGTGCGCAGGTGGCGTGGGGCGTTCAGGAAAGGCCGTTGGTGGACTCGGTTCGGGTAGAACCCATGGCTGCTTCTTCCGGTGACGGCGGTTGGCAGCGTAGCTCACTGTGGTTGTTTTTGCAGATCCCCGAGTCGGCACGGGCTACAGCGATTCAGAGGATGGATGCCGACGGCACTAGCGCCGACGGATCATGTCAGTAGGCGTCTTTATGCTCTACGCCTGTCAACGACGATCGACGTCTACTCCACGACGGTCATCCGGCTCTTCCGGTTGTGGGTGTGTTGGTGCGGGTCGGGGGGATGCGGTGTGGGAGGTCGTTGTCGGTGGGTGCCGATCTGCCGAAGACTACCTCTTCAGCCCCAAACCCTCCACGTTCGGGAGGGTTTGGGGCCGACGAGGACGTCTTGGCCGGGCCGGGGTCGTTCTCGGGCAGGCGGGGACGTTCTCGCCGAACCTGAGACGATCTCGGGCCATCAGCTCAGGCGGTGTCGGCGTGCGCGGATGATCCGTTGGGATCGTTGAAATTGTGCCGACGCCGGATCGGGCTCGTAGCGGTTGACGGCACCGACCAGTGA
>NZ_JAUMUL010000064.1 GCF_030530635.1 Actinomyces sp. | reverse complement strand
GGGCGCGGATCGGGGGCCCGCGCCTGCTGACGGGGAGGGGGGGACTCCGGGGGGAGGGCGCGGGCGGCGCCCGGGGGAGAGCCGGCGCCCCCCGCGACTCCAAGGTTCCTCCGACCGGCTGCTCGGCGTCGGCTCACCTGCCGAAGACTCGCCCACGGAATACTCACCCGCAGAACATGCCGGGCGTCGATCCCGCAAGGGGTTCGCATCGCGTCGGACGGCGGCTGTGTTCCGTGCTAGCTTGTTAGGCCGTCGCGGCGTTCGGCCGTCGGCCGTAAACACTTCAAGGAGTTGTGTATGAGCGCCTCTGCGCCACCGAGTACCCGCCCCTCGATCCGGGAGAACATCCGCTCCCTGGCTTCGGCGCAGAAGGCGAAGGCGGGCGCTCCGCTGTACTCGCGTCTGATCAACCGGCCCGTGGGACGGGTCCTGGCCGCAGTCGCCCACCGGCTGGGTATGACGCCGGACCAGGTGACGGCGGTCTCCGCCTGCTGCACCTATCTGGGGATCGTGCTACTGGCGGTATGGCGTCCGTCGGTGCTCGCCTGCGTGGCCACATCCCTGTTGCTGATGCTCGGCTACGCCCTGGACTCCGCCGATGGGCAGTTGGCGCGGCTGCGCCACGGCGGCTCCAAGGCGGGAGAGTGGCTGGACCATGTGGCCGATGTGATCAAACTCTCTACGATTCACGGCGCTATCGCCATCGGCCTGTTCCGTTTCGCCGAGTTGCCGACGCCGGCTCTGCTGCTGGTGCCGTTGGCCTTCGGCGCGGTGCAGAACATACATTTCTTCAGCTACATCCTCACCTACCAGCTGCGCTATGCCGGCGGCACTCCGCTGGCGAAGGACGAGGGGCGCGCGGGTGTGCTCAAGTCGCTGCTGTCGGTGCCCACCGACTACGGGCTGATGTGCCTGGTGCTGGCGCTGCGCTTCGCGCCCGGGGTGTTCCTGTGGGTGTACGGACTGATGCTCATCGGCTACGCGGGCTATGTGGTGCTGGCCCTACCCAAGTGGTACCTGGAACTGAGGAGGCAGCGTTGAAGTCGCTAGTGAGTTCGTTCACTCCATTCACCGGCCCCAAGGCCCTGCTGATCTACACCGGTCGTAAGGACGGCCTCGGCAACCGGGTGCGGGCGCTGCTGTCAGCCAAGGCACTCGCCGAGCGCGAGGAACGCGCACTGTTCTACGTGTGGAGCACGGATCGCTACTTCGGCCCGGCAATGGACGAGCTTTGGCAGTTCGACGCCGGCCACAGGGTGCCCCGCTGGATTTCCCGTGCGGCGGCGCCGATTCACCGCTTCTACGGTCCCGGCCCCACATCAATCACCGCGCGCATGCGGGCGGAGCGCCTGTGGCAGATCCGCTCCGGAGGGCAGCCTGTCACCTGGGACGACGCCATGCGTCCGTGGACCGAGGACTTCCGTGCCCTGGTCCCGGTAGCCGAGATTGCCGAACGAGTTAATCGAGTCTTCGACGATTCTCTGCGCGGACAGCGGTATGTGGGCGTGCAGGTACGCTCCCACACAGTATCCCACGCCAAGACTCTGGAGTCCTCTCCGGTGGACTGGTTCGAGCAGCGCATGCGTGCGGTGCGCGAGCAGTATCCTGACGCGCTCTTCTACCTGTCGTGCGACACGGCCGAGGCACAAGCACGCATCATGAATAGCTTCGACGGCTGTGTGGCCCTGACGGACAAGGGCGGCTACAACACCACCGAGGGCGTGCGCTCGGCGATCGTAGACCTGTATCTGCTGGCTTCGGCTCAGTACTTCATCGCGCCGTCCTACTCGAGCTTCCCGGAGATGGCGATTCATCTGTCCGATCACGCCATGCCCTTCGAACGTCCTGACCAGCCGCTCGCAGAAGAGCTGAGTCTTGACGCCGGACTCGTGAACGATCCCCTCAAACCTGCAATCCGCAACTGAGCGATTGGCGATGTGCCGATGGGGGGGGGCGATGCGGCCGCGCTAGCGGGACCGCACCACCCAACAGCAGACGCCTTCACACGGGGATGAGATCACATACCGCCGCGGTCATGGCCGCCCGGTAGCCCTGCACGCTGAAGCGCCGCTGCGCCGCCTCGGCTCCTTGACTCGCCAGACGCGCGGCGAGGGCGGGGTCGGCGGCGAGCCGCCCTAGTGCATCCGCCAGTGCCCGTGGATCGTCCGGGGGCACGAGTAGGCCGGTGACGCCGTCGTCGACGACCTCCTTCAGCCCCTGCATGCCCGAGGCGACCAGGGGCCGGGCGGCGTGCATGGCCTCAACGGCCGTGTTGCCGAAGGGCTCCTGCCGCGAGGGCACGACGACGACGTCCGCCCGTTCCAGCACCGGCCAGGTCGGGTGGACATAGCCTAGGAAGTCGACGTGCCCGGCCAGGTCCGGCGCGGCGGCACGTTCGCGCAGCTCGGACTCGTACCACTCATAGCCGGGGAAGGTCGAGCCGGCCACCTCCAGGGAGGCGTCCACGCCGCGCCCGCGCAGTAGTGCGACCGCCTCCAGTAGCACGTCCACGCCCTTGCGGGGGGAGAGTCTGCCCACCATGGCGATGTGCAGCGGCGCGTCGGCGGTGCGCTCACGCAGCGCGGCGAGCGGCTGTGGCGGGCCGGCCACGCCGTTGTGCACCACCCGGGTGCGTCCGGTCAGCAGCGGCTGGGCGGACAGCAGCGCCCGCCGGGCCGCCTCGGAGTTGGCCACGATCCGCGTGGACGCTAGCAGCGGCGCATTCAGTCCCGCACGGATCAGCAGGTGCTGGGTGTCCTCGGCCTCGTGCACGTGCGACAGCACCGGTATGCCGGCGGCATGCCCGGCCGGCGGCCACCAGGGGATCGTCACCGTGTTGGCCAGTAGCAGGTCGGCCCCGCAGGCCTTGATCAGGCCGCGCAGGCGGGCGAGTTCACCCGGTGCCCGGGCGACCAGACTCGCCAGGCCGCGGGGCGTGAGCAAAGCCTTGCGCAGCACGGTGAAGGGGACTACGGCGACGTGCGCCCCCACCTCCTTCAGTACGGCCTCCAGCGGGCCGTGGGCGGGCAGGGCCACGTTGACGCGGTAATCGGACTCGATCAGCCCGGTGATGGTCTCCACCAGCTGCCAGTCGGAGCCGTACAGGTCGGGGGAGGGGTGGGCGACTAGCACCAGCGGAGAGCCGGTGCGGGGCGAAGCGGGAGTGCTCATGCCGGGAATGCCCCCGTCCGGCGGCCGGAGGGGCGCCGGCGTCGCGGCCCCTGTTCGGCTAGACGACGGCACAGCGCCTCATAGCGGTCGGTCACCTGGTCCCAGTCGTACAGGGCGGCCCGGTCGCGGGAGTGCTCCCCGCGGCGTGCCTGCGCATCCGGATCGGCCTCCGCGGAGGAGACCAGGGCGGCGACGTCGGCGGCCGTGGCCCAGTAGCGGCCGGCGTCACCGAGCACCTCCCGGTTGAAGGGCACGTCAAAGGCATCCACGGCGGCGCCGGCGCCGATGGCCCGCAGCAGGGAGGGGTTGGTGCCGCCCACGGAGTGGCCGTGGTAGTAGACGAGCGCGCCGGCGTAGAGCTGGTCGAGCAGCTCCTGATCCCAGACGCCGCCGAGCAGACGGACGCGGGAGTCGGCCAATTGCTCGATCCGGGCCGTGTACTCATTCGCGTAGGGGGCGGAGCCGACGACGACGAGCGGCAGTCGTGCCCCGGAGCGGACGTAGCCGTCGACGATCACGTCCACATGGTTCTCGATCTCGAAGCGGGCCACCACCAGGTGGAAGCCGCCGGCCCGCAGCCCGAGTTCGGCCAGGCGGTCGGTGCCGCCGGTCACGTGCGGCGCCCCGTAGGCAATCAGCTCCGTGTCCGCCTCGAACTCCTCGGTGTAGTAGTCGGCGATGCCCTGGGCGTCGGCGATCAATGCATCCGAGTAGCGCACCGCCAGTGCCTCGGCGGCCCGGTAGTAGCGCTTGCCGGCGGGTCCCCATTTGCCGCGCCGCCACTCCAGTCCGTCCACGTGTGTGGCCACGGGGATGCGGGCGGAGCGCAGGGCAGGCAAGAACGGTGAGTTGGCGGCATTGAAGACGATGGCGACGTCCGGGTGCACGCGCTCCAGCAGGTGCCGCACCGACAGCGCCGTGTGGGACAGCGTCTCCAGGGAGCGCTTCTTCATGGCCGGTAGCTCCACCACCCGCATGCGTCGGTAGACGCGGGGCAGCGGCGTGTCGGGCTTGGGGTTGCGGGAGTAGACCAGCACCTGGTGGCCCCGGTCGGCCAGGCGGCGGCCGACCTCCTCAATGGCGGTCTCGAAACCCCCGTAGCGTGCGGGCACGCCGCGCGTACCGAGCATGGCAATGCGCAGCCGGCCGTGTGCGGAGCCCGCCTCGGCAGAGGTGACTGTTGCGGCGGCCGCAGTGGAGTCGGTGGAGTTAGCGATCATGTGACCCCTCTCGATGGGCGTGGCGTTCCCGGTGGACGAGCCGCAGCCCGTCGATCGCCCCGCGCACGGCGGGCACCAGGGTGGTGGTGGGATGGGTGAGGATCTGACGGCGGCCGCCGCGCAGGAGGATCCGCCACGACTCCTGCGGCGTGCGCCGCACCCACCGGGCCAGCTCCTGGGGACGCGCCCAGCGTATGCCCAGCAGCAGTCGGTTGCGCACATTCCAGTAGTAGTACGTGGCCGAGTGACGCTGCTCGGTGGCGCGCCGCCGGCGTGGACGGGACGACGACTCCTGAGGGCCCGCGGTGGGCGATGCCGCGGCACCGGCCGCGTAGGGCGAAGCCGGACGCTGGGTGCCGCCCTCGATGTGCCGGGCGACGATGGAGGTGTCGTTGAGCAGGCGCCCGCCTGCCTGAAGTACCCGTAGGGAGAAGTCGACGTCCTCCCAGTACAGGAAGTAGTCCTCGGCCAGGCCGCCGGTGGCCTCCCACAGTTGCTGGGAGAGCGCGAAGCAGGCGCCGGTGAGCCATTCGGCGTGGCGGTGACCGGGAATCAGCGTCGTGCGCGGTGAACGGGTGGCGCCGTCGGTCAGGTCCACACGGTATCCGTAGAAGACGGGGCGGTCGTCGGCGTCGACGATCATGGGGGCGACCAGTGCCGTCGGTTCCGCCTCCACCCGGTCCACGAGCGCATCCAACTGATCCGGAGCGATGGTCGCATCCGGATTGAGAACCACCAACGTACGGGCACCCGCATCCAGGGCGGCTTGCACGCCCCGGTTCACGCCGGCGCCGAAGCCCAGATTGGCGTCGGGCAGCACTGTCAGCCAGCCGTGCTCCTCGGCCAGGGCGATGACAGCTGCCCGCTCGGCGGGCGTTGAGGCGTTGTCCACCACCACGATCAAGGGTGCATCGGGGCCGTGTCCGGCAGAGGCCAGGTTCGTTTCCAGCAAGTCGTGGGACCCGTAGTTGACGACTATGACGGCGGCGCTAGAGAGGTCTGCCATGCCGGGAGTGTCTTCTCAATTGATGTCCTATCGGATAATTGCGGCCAAGACATAGGAGATGTGTGTCTGCGCCGATGATACTATCCCGGCGCCGTGCACGAGTGCTTAGCGCGCGGCACCGTCATATTGCCTCATTACCTTGACTCTGCCGAGTCAATGCCAGCCGATTGGAGCCGCCGTGCACGCAACTGCAACTACGCTCGATGTGGCCGTGTGCACCTACAGGCGTCCCGAGCTGGTGGCCGCTTTAGTGCCGCGGCTGCTTGCACAGGTACGAGGCCTGGATGGGGTTGACGCGCGAGTGGTGATCGTCGACAACGATGCCGCGGGCTCGGCCCGCGAGCGTATTGTGGGCGGCCTTGCGGACGCGCTCGTGCGTGTCGTAGTGGAGCCCACTCCGGGCCTGTCCGCAGCCCGCAACCGTGCCCTGGATGAGGCCGCCGGGCGGGATCTGCTGGTATTCATCGACGACGATGAGGTGCCGGGGGAGGGCTGGCTAGCGGCACTCGTCTCAACGTATCGGGACACCGGGGCCGTCGCGGTGACGGGCCCGGTGGAGTCGGTGTTTGACGCCGAGCCGGAACCGTGGGTGGCGGCCGCGCCCGTCTTCGCTCGGGCTAGCCGCGCCTCCGGCTCCCGGTTGCGCAGCGCCGCCACCAACAACCTGCTCCTGGACATGGCGGTTGTGCGCCGTCTGGGACTCAGATTCGATCCGCGCTTCGCCTTCACGGGCGGGGAGGATACCTTCTTCACCCGGTCGCTGACCTCCTGCGCCGGCGCGCTCGTGTGGTGCGACGAGGCCGTGGTGACTGAGACGGTGCCTGCCGAACGGGCCAACCGCGAATGGGTGCTTACCCGGGCTCAACGCAATGCGGAGACCTGGGCATGGGTGCGCATACTGGATGTGAGCGGCTGGCAGCGCGTTGGCAGGCGCATGGAGTTCACGGCGCGCGGAGCGGCTCTGTGGCTGGTCGGCTCAGCCCGAGCTCTGGCAGTGCGGGGGGATGACGCCGCCCGCCAGGCCCGGCGCTCACAACATGAGCACCGGGCCGCGGGCGGGCGCGGCATCCTGCGGGCGACGCTACTGGGGCCGCGAACGACGCCTTATGCGCGGTGAGCTGCGGGCCGGCTGCTCAGGGCTGGACCCGAGTCTCATCCTCCACACTGAAAGCTGCCAGCTTCAGCGCTTGCCCCTTGGTGGTGGCCCTGCTAGACAGGAAGGTGCTGATACGCACTCCTCCACGGCTTTGGAGACGTGGTTCTGCATCGGTAACCTCCATGCTCCATTGGGCAGGGACGACAGAGTCCCCTAACCAGACCTTGGCTCGCAGGGTGGTGGGTGAGGTGCCGGTCGCCTCAACGATCACATTCACGCGCATCCCCGGGGTGAAGTTGCCCTCTACTGGGACCGTGGCGAGTGTTATCTCTCGAGAGTCGATGCGCTTGACGAGAGCGCTGGTGATTCTTCCATTGCTCAAGACCGTCTTCACCTCGTAGCCTTCTGAGCGGGTCGTACCGCGCGCAGTAATGGCGGTGTAGGTGCCGCCGCCGGAACCATCCTCGGCGAAAGTGAAGTAGGCGTTGACTCTTGTGGAGGTAGAGCTGTAGTCCTTGAGTGTCGCGGATGAGCCGGTGGCTGCCTCGGCCATGGCGATGACGCCGTAGCCGTCGACCCCGGCGGAAAATCGCTTGGCGGGCGCTGCATCCCAGGACCTGCCCCAGCCGCGGTTGACTGCGTTGTTGAAGTGGTCGCCCCAGATGCCATCGGTGAACCGCGTATTACTGCCGTGCTCGGATGGAGTGGTATTCCAGGCCGCGTTAATCAGCGCGCCTCGGTCGACCACCGTGTCCTTCGGTAGGCCCAAGGCGGATGCTACCGCGGCACTGAGCGGCTTGCCGGTGCGAGCCGCCGGGGAGCCGGGTGCGATGCGGTAGTCCCCGCTGTAGTCGGTGATGGTGGTGGTCTCCCGGACGAACACCGGGGAATCGCCCCGGTCGGCCCGCAGGTCGAGGGAATGGGCGTCCTTGCCGGCGATCGTCAAGTCCCGTGCCCGTGACTCCTGCTCAAGTGTTTTCGAAACCGCCCAGGAGTTGGGGCCGAGGCCGAAGTTAGTCAGATACAGGTCGGAACCCGTCTTGGGATCGATGGTCGCGGGTCTGACGAACACGTTATAATCTGATTCGGCGAGTTGCTCGTTGGTGCCCGCGAATCTACCCTCCGATTCGCCCGGGCGCCGCAGGTTGCGGGATGCCTCGACCAGGATCATGTTCATGTACCGGTGGTTTTTGTTGGCGCCGGGATCAGCGAAGGCTGTACGTGGTTTCGATGCAATGACATTGTTGATCAACTCGTTGTCCAGGGAGTCCCATGCCATCGGTTTGGTGGTATCACCTCCGTTGTACTCTCCCGCACTCCATTTCTCGACGTAACCGGCCGGGCAGGCGTCCCACTCCCGCGACGACAGATTGCAGGCGTCGATGCGGTTGTCCTCACGCACATAGATGGGGTCTAGTGTGCCCACTATCGTGTTGTTCCAGACTTTGTCTCGTGCACTGCCGGACAGCTGAATGCCGGTCTTGGAGCCCTGGATCAAGTTGGATGCGATCACATTGTCCTGACCTATCTCGTCCAGTATGGCGATTCGGTCGATGTTGACGAAGGTGTTGGCCACGAGTGCGGAATTAATGACGCCTTCATCCAGCCAGAGTGCGTTGAAGGCGGTCGGGCGTGCCTTGTTCATGCTGAGATCGGATGAGTCCAGGGGCTTGGTCGAATTATCCTGGAGAGTCCGGGAGCGGTCGAAGGTGTTTGCCTCGACGCGAATGGAGTCGGAGTGGGTCAGCTTGACGTCGGCCACCGTGCAGTATGCGCCGCAAGCTGCCGTGATGAAGTTCTTCGCTCCGTTGCCGCTGAAGGTGTTGCCGTACATGTGCAGGCGGTGGGCACGATTTGCCCCGGCCCCATTGGAGCCGTTCCCCGTGAATATGGAATTGCTGACGGTCACGTCGACGGCGTCGGAGACGTGAAGTGCAGGGCCGGCTTGCGATCCTGAGAAAGTTACTCGATCGATGTGTGAACCCTTGGCGACGTTGAAGACCATGGTGGCGTTACCGTTCTTGCCCCATACTGGATCGACGTAGTTCCACGCCTGGATTGGTGCGTAGTTGGTGATCTTCAGGCCGATCAAGGAGGTGCCGGTGCCGAGCATGGTCAGTGCGCGACCGTGCTGGATGATCTCGACGGTCTTGTCGCCCGGATCGGTGCCGAGGACGTATTGGGCGCCCGTATGCGGACCCTGCACCCAGGAGGACTCGCTGTCTGAGTTGCCAATCCGGGAGGCGATGGCGGGATTCTGCTCGGCAGCGATATCTCTTACGTAGAAGGTCTTCGTTCCCGGTACGACCTTGGCGGGATCGTCAACCTGTGTTAGTTCCTCGCTGGCCCCGTCGGCTCCTACGAAGAACACGGCCTCCGGGTAGCGCGACATGTCGCCGTCGACCTTTTTCGGGTTGGTGGAGGCGTCTTGGTTGAAGCGAACGAAGTCTGTGCGTCTGCTCGTCCATACGCCGTTGTTGTCGGTAAAGTCGGCGCGTCCGAGTGCTTCCGTGCCGGTGAGTACCGGTTTAGTCCCCTCCTTGGCCTTGAGTGTGACTCCGTTGAGGGTCAACTCGCCTTCGCGGTAAGTACCTTCACCTACTTCTACGGTGGTGCCCGGCTGGGCAGCCTCCAGCGCGGACGCGATGGTCGCAAAAGGATGCTCGGCGGTACCGTCAGCCTGCGCAGCATCAGCGGAGGCGTCGACGTAGAGGGTATTAGTGGCTTGAGTGGCGGTTGCCGGTGCTACTGGGATTGCCAGTACCAGCAGCGTCAGCCATGCGAGGACGCTCAGGACGATTCGTTGCAAGATGTACTCCAATCCTGTGGGCAACTGAGGAGCACAAGCTAATACACGTCAACGCCGCATCACAAGTCGTGCGGCCCCATCTCGTGGGGTGAGCATTCGGTTTATGGCGTTATGATGGGAGAATCAGGCGTTCAAGAGAGTGCCGTGGCTTGATCAACTACTCCTCCTGGGACTCGATTGCGTCGTCCCAGGCTGCGGATTGGGTATCGGCGGTGGCGGTGTCCGGCCGACCGGGATGAGTGCGGTCTTTGGCGCGCAAACGCAGAATCGTCAATGTCACTGCCGCGCCTATGGCGAGGCCTGCAACGCCACCGTACAGGCTGTAGCGGCTAGTTGAAGGTCCGGACGGCGCCTCTGGGAAGGAGGCCACGTCAATGTCGGTCAAAGACAGCGGAGTCTCCTCCTGAGTTTTGACGGTCAGGCCGCCGACCACCTTTCGCAGCGCCACGACCTCTGCTTCTACGATGGCGTGGGCGCTGTCCGCAGAGGCAGTGGTGGCGGAGACGTTGATGATCAGGCTGTTGGTCGATGTCGATACTGAGAGGGCTTGTCTTACCTCGGACTGTTTAATACCCGTGGCCTGGGAGACCTCCGTGAGCACGGAGTCCGAGGTGCTGAGCTGGACGATCGTTGGCATGACCCCGCTGATGATATTGGTGGCGGAGGAGACTCCGTGCTTACCGCTGTCGCTGTCTGCGGCGACCAGTGCGCTGGCGCGTGAGGTGTATACCGGTGTGCTCGCGTAAGCAAGAGCGGCGCCGACTAGGGCGCCTAACAGGACGTGCGCCAAAAGAAGGGGCATGAATTTGCGTAGCAGGGCGCTGATGGCTCCATCGGGATTCATCGTTTGGTTCCTTTCGCTCGGAGCGTGCCTCGGAGGGTCTCGGTTGGCCGAAAGTTCTTCCAGCGGATGCGCGTGCCGCTAGGCGGGTGCCGGTTGCGGCGCTCAATTATGGCGATTGGATGGGTCAGGCTAGCCTGAACGGCGCGTCACCTGCCGGAAGAACAGGCACCGATCCGATCAGACCTAGCCCTGGGAACTTCACCTCTACATCCTCATCGCCCTCGATGCCGTCGAACGCTACGAATACCGTATCCGTGCCCGGGTTTGGAGCGGTGGCGGAGATCTCGGGTTGCTCTGCGAGTGGTCGCAGTGCGATGCCCCGCTTGAGCGATAGCAGCCGTATCCCGGAGGGCGTGTAACCCTTGGAGGTCAGCGTGAAGGCACGTGTGCGTGTGAGCAGGTCGACGCTCGGCGATGTCGCAGCCACGCGCAAGACCGTCAGGCCGTTGATGATGGCTGCGGGACCGATGATAAGTTCTGCTGTGGAGGCATGGGCTGATGGTTCGGGCCAGTGGAATCCGCTGATCGCGACCGAGCTTCCGGCGACCAGTAGTGCGAATCGGCGTCGATTCAATCTTAACACGCTGGTTGATGCGTGTTGTTGGTTGCGACTCGCTTTTAACAGTGATCTCATGAAAGTACCATCCCATCGACTTTAGCGCACATGGCGCCGATGGCGCCGCGGCTGAAGCAGGTGTCCAGGGCCTGTTGACCGTTGCAGATGTGTCCGATGATCGGGACTCCGTAGCCACGGGCGGTCTCCCAGGCGGATTCGGTCGCGTGCCAGGGCACCCCAAGCAGATCCCAATGGGGCGCCCAGGTTGCGGCCTGGCCGCTAGTGATGTGCTCCTCATACACGTAGCCCCAGGTGCGGAAGCCTGCCTTGCGCCAGATCTTCGCCAGCCACAGGGCGTTCCCGAAGTATTTTAGGATTGTGTGATCAGGATTCAGCCAGGGCAGGTATGTCTGGTACTCGACGGCACTATGCTTGGGGTCAACAAGGAGCACGTGGTCATCTCCATAGGCCGCTTGCAGGTCTTCCAGGCGAATGAATGGTTCCCCTCTAGTGGTGTAGCGGCGAACTTCGGCCCAGGTCATTTTGGCTACGTCAGTGTTGGGGGCGCTTGCGTCCACGCCTTGGAGATTTCGGTCGTGCACGCCCACGGGAACCCCATCCGCAGTGAGATTCAAGCTGAATTCTAGTGCCGGGACATTGCGAGACACCGATTCACTGTATGCGCGCAGACTCATTTCCGGCCAATCAGCCGAACCGCCGCGGTGCGCGATCATCCATCCCCCCTTACGCGCCAACAGTCCGTCCACGTCCACGCTCTCCGGTTCTGTTAGAGCGGACTGAGTGCTCGAGATCACCCTCTCCTCAGCTCCAAGTACCGACAAGCGGACTGTGGTGGTGGGCCTCGATTCGGGCTGCAGACCGATCGCCGCCCACACTGTGGTGGCCTTGGTCTGCGTCTCCGTGATGCCGCCACCTGAGGGAGAAGTGAGCAGCACGCGTAGAGATGACCATGAGGCGGTGGTGCTGGATTCGCCAGCGTGTACGACTTGGGCGTCGTCAACCGTGAAGGCGTTGAGCGGTACGCCTGCCGAAGCGTGTTCCTGAGCGATGAGGAGACCGGGAGTGGGCGTGGCGGGAGCGCGTGCAGTCCAGTCGATGATCGCGGGAGACGAACCGGGTTCAACGCCAGACAAAACGAGCATAAGGGCACGTTGTCTCGCGGTGTAGTCAGTCCCTGAGTGCCACCACTGAGATACGGTGACATCGCCGGCATGAGCAGCCCAGGTCCAGGCGATGAAGCCCGAACGATTCGCACTGCCGGTCCCGTCCGAGTATGAGTATGCCCATCCTTTAGGGATACCGTGCACGCCGATGTGGCCCCACTGGGAACTGGTGATCAGCACCAGCAGCTGGCCTGGCTGGGCGAATACGGTCAACGGACTGCCGGAACCGGCATAGGCCTCGGCATGAGCCGAGGCTTCAACCTGTATCACAAGCGCTCCCTTCAAGTCTTCAATGGCGTAAGCGTACGGAACTCATGTACGTACACATGGGCGCGATGCCGGGCCTGACGCTAGCAGGCCTCCGGAGACGGCGAGTAAGGCCGTTTCTCAGATGCAACGCTTGAGGGTACAACTGGGATGCGTCCGCAGCTGTCTCGTGAGTGTGAGACACTGTGTCGGCGCAGCGGCCGACCTGGGGAGGTCCGGCCGCTCTTCCGCCCTGGTGTAGAGGCAGCACGCAGGCCTTTGGAGCCTTGAGAGCCGGGTTCGAATCCTGGGGGCGGAACGAGGAGCGGGCCGCGATGTCGTACGGCGGTCATGGGGGGGCGGGTGAATCGGGGTGACCGAGATGCGAGCGTCGGGTTGGGCGTTGTCGGCATACGACGTAGGATGAACTCGCCGGGCCGCCAGTGGCCTGAGGTGTTGTGACACCGAGTGAGAAGAGGACCTGTGGCTTCCACCTCCCCCGCAGCCGTAATCGTCATGGCCGCCGGCAAGGGCACCCGCATGCGCTCGTCGCTTCCTAAGGTGCTCCACCGCATCGGCGGTCGCAGTCTCCTGGAACACGCCGTGGTAGTGGCACGCGGGCTGCAGCCCGAACACCTGGTAGTAGTGGTGCGCCACGAGCGCGATCAGGTGGTCGCCGCTTTGGCGCAGTTCGCTCCCGACGCCCTGCCCGCCGACCAGGACGAGATCCCCGGTACTGGCCGAGCCGTGGCCTGCGGGCTGGCGGCCCTGCCCGAGGAGCTGTCCGGGCCGGTGGTGGTCACCAGCGGTGACGTCCCCCTCCTGGATACCGCCACCCTGCGCGCGCTCGTGGGCCAGCACAACGAACGCGGCGACGCCGTCACCGTGCTCACCACTGTGCTGGAGGACCCCACCGGCTACGGACGGATCCTGCGCGACGACGCCGACGCCGTGACCGGAATCGTCGAGCAGCGCGATGCCGACCCGGCCCAGCTCGCCGTCAAGGAGGTCAATGCCGGCGTGTACGTCTTCGACGCCGCTCACCTGCGCCGTGCCCTGGCCACCCTGGGAACCGACAACGACCAGGGCGAGGTCTACCTCACCGACGTGGTCACCCACGCTCACCGCGAGGGCCGCGCCACCTCCGCCCTGGCCGTCACCGACCACTGGCTCGTCGAGGGCTGCAACGACCGCGCCCAGCTCGCTGCGCTTGGCGCCGAACTGAACCGCCGCGTGCTCGCGGCCTGGATGAAGCAGGGTGTCGGCGTGGCCGACCCCGCGGGCACCTGGGTTGACGTCAGCGTCGAGCTCGCCCGCGATGTACGTCTGGAACCCGGTGTGCTGCTGCGCGGCACCACCCGGGTGGGGGAGGGGGCCATCATTGGCCCCTACTCGGTGCTCACGGACGTGGACATCCCGGCGGGCGCCATCGTCGCCCCCTTCAGCCTGCTCGGAACGGACCTGCCCGACGCCGGGAGACCGGCCTAGCCCGCCCCGACGTCCCGAGCCCAAGCAACCGGATCCCACCGGCCACGAGAGAGGAACCACGTCATGACCGGCATCATCACCAAGGGCGAGAAGCGGCTCGTCATCGCCTCGGGCCGTGCCCACCCGCAGCTCGCCCAGGACGTCGCCGCCGAACTCGGCACCGAGGTGCTCTCCTCCACGGCCTACGACTTCGCCAACGGCGAGACCTACGTACGCTTCAACGAGTCCGTGCGCGGCTGCGACGTATTCGTCATGCAGTCCCACGGCGACCGCGTCAACGACTGGATCATGGAACAGCTGATCATGGTGGACGCGCTCAAGCGCGCCTCCGCCAAGCGCATCACCGTGGTCGCCCCCTTCTACCCCTATGCCCGGCAGGACAAGAAGCACCTGGGGCGCGAGCCCATCTCCGCCCGGCTGGTCGCCGACCTGTACAAGACCGCCGGCGCCGATCGCATTATGAGCGTGGACCTGCACTCCAGCCAGGAGCAGGGCTTCTTCGACGGCCCCTGGGACCACCTGTGGGCCCAGCCGGTGCTGGTGGACTACATCCGCCGCCGCATCGACGCGGCCAATGCCGCCGTCGTCTCCCCGGACGCCGGCCGCATCCGCGTGGCCGAGCGCTGGGCCAACGCCATGGGCGGGGTGCCGCTCGCATTCATCCACAAGACCCGCGACATCACCCGCCCCAACGAATCCGTGGCCAACCGCGTGGTCGGCGAGGTGGAGGGCCGCTCCTGCGTGCTGGTGGACGACATGATCGACACCGGCGGCACCATCGCCAAGGCCGTGCAGGTGCTACTCGCCTCGGGCGCCAAGGACGTCATCGTCGCGGCGACGCACGGGGTGCTCTCCGGTCCCGCCGTCGAGCGCCTATCGGGCTGCGGCGCCCGTGAGGTAGTGGTCACCGACACCCTTCCCATCAACATGGGCAAACGCTTCGACTCCCTGACCGTGCTGCCGATCGCGCCGCTGCTGGCGCGCGCCATCAAGGCCGTGTTCGACGACGGCTCGGTCACCAGCCTGTTCGAGTCCTGAGCCGCTGCGGCGGGCTCGTCAGCCGCAGCCGGGGCGCGAGACGCTCCGGCCGCGGTCATGTTCAGCGCGAGAAGCTGAGCCGACGCACTGGGGTTCCGGCGGTCAGGGCGGCTCCCAGGGACATCGCAGACAGGCCGCGTTCCTCCAGGCCCGCGAGCACCTCAGCCAGCAGTGTCTCCTTGTCTACCCCGTCCACGGCTGTCTCGGTTGCCAGATCGCTGGCATCGGCGGCGCCGTCGTGAGCGAGCAGGATCGCCCCGGGGGCGGCGTCACGCATGGCTCGTGCCACACGTTCTGCGTGGGAGACGTCCTTCCAGTCCCAGGTCGTACCGGACCACAGGACAGTGGTCAGTCCTGCCGCCGAAGCAGCCAGGTGACTGCGCAATGACTGCGCGCCATGGGGTGGTCGGAACCAGCGCACCGGAACTCCGGAGATGTCCTCCAGCTCGGCGCGGGCGTCCCGCAGCCACGGCGTGAGTTCCCCGCGGCGGAGCGTCGTTACCCGGCGGTGGTCCATGCCGTGCAGCGCGATCTCGTGGCCGGCCCGCACAAGATCCTGAACCAGGCCGGGGCTGCGTCGCGCCCGCGTCAACAGCATGAAGAAGGTGGCATGGGCGTCGTGAGCGGCCAGGACCGCGGCCAGCGGCTCGGTGCTGCCCGGCAGGGGGCCGTCGTCGAAAGTCAGAACCACGTGATGAGCATGCGTGCGCAGGCTCACCACCGAGCCGAAGGCGTGCCCGAGGAGGGCGTCCGCGGGCAACCTGAGCAGCGATTTCATGGTCATTGTGTCGGCAACTCCTCCCGGAGGAAGGCTCCCGGAGCCAAGGAGCGGGGCGCCCGCACCAGTCGGCTCAACGGTCGTGTAGTACGTGCATACTCATTCCAGGACAGTCCCAGACCGGCCAACACCATGCCGGCCCCGCGGGCTGCCAAGCGCCAGCCCCTAGCATTCATGCGCAGGTCGCGGGTCACCTCTCCCCAGCCGACCCGGGCCAGGCCGACGACGACCCTGCCGAAACCGCCGGCGAGAACGCCAGCGCGGGCGAACGGGTTGGAACTGAAGTAAAGGTCCAGCAGGCCGGAGGTATTGCCATGACTGATCTGGCGGGCCAGAACCCAACGGCGGGTTACTCGATCGGTCGCTACCTGGTCGACGACGACCGCATCGCGGGCGAAGACGATTCGGCCGCCCCGAGCCACGAGCGTACGAGTCAGCAGCGTGTCCTCACCGCCCGATAGCCCCAGCGCCCCGTTGAACCGGAGATCACCGAGTTGACGCAGGTCGAGCAGAAGGTTCCCGCAGGCGGCCGCGGGGCGGTCCGCGTAGTCAGGGAACCTAGTCCGCTCGAAGAATCCGCCGGCGAGGATCCAGGGCGAGGGACGAGTTTGGTAATGGGTGTCGACCCATCCGGCTACAGCTGCGGCTCTCGTTTCGCGCCAACGCTCGACCATCAAAGTCAGCCACCCTGGTGCTGGAGTACCGTCGTCGTCGATGAACAGCAGTAGCTCCCTGCCCGCGGAGACCGCCTCATTCAGTGCACGGTTGCGTCCCGCGGAGATACCAGGGACTGCCTCTATGACTGTGTGCACGCCCGGCAACGCCAGGGAGTCGACGGCATCGCGACCCGATCCAGACGGGTCGTTGTCTACCACGAGGACATCCGCATCGCACCACGCCGGTGTGGCGCTGGCTTGAGCGTGCACCACCCGCACCGTATGGCGTACCTGCTCAGGGCGGTGGAAAGTGAGTACTGCCACAGTGGCGCGCACGCGGGGTGTCATGGCCTGCCCTGACGCAGCCGCGAGGAGTGGATGAAGGGGAGTGGCATACGCGTCTCCTGAGGTCAGTACGGTCGTGTGCACTGACCTTACCGGCTAACGCCCCATGGGGCACACGGAGTTTCTCCTCCGGTGGTGAAACGGTGGTATCACACACTTTTCGCCGCTCTTTTCGCTCGAGGATCAACTTGTGCCTTATCGTTCGCCCCATGAAGATAGTTCGTTGTTCCGCGGCACTGATTCTGCCGCTCGTACTACTCGCAGCATGCGCCGACTCCTCGGAGAACGCGGATGCCACCGCTAGTGCCACGGCAACTGCTCCGCCGACGCAGGCCACGGCGCAGCCGGCCGAGATCCCCACCGGTGCTGTGACCCCTGAGGCAGCCACTTCCGATCCGGAGGCAGGTCTGGAGGAGGGAGACTTGACCGCAAACTGGCTGGAGCCTGTCGATTTGACTCAACCGGTCGCAGTGAGCGACGACGTGACTGTGGGTATTGGTCAGCTCTCCAGTCGGCACATAGATGCGGTGCTGCCTGACGAGGTGTCCGGGGACGGCCTGATCGTTCCGGTTACGGTTGCCAATACGGGAACCGATGAGCTATCACTTGCGGGATTCGTTGTCACGATGTCTGCGGGTGAGGGTGACACTCCGGTGGAGCAGGTGGTTTCGGCCTCTGACGAGGTTCCCGCGACGATCGCTCCGGGGCAGGCCATGACCATCAATACCGCCTTTGTGGTGCCCCAGGAGTTGCGAGGCGAGGTCAGCATCGTGGTGGATCTCGGTGCGCAGAAGCGGGCGGCTGTGTTCCAGGGGGCCGCTCCAGCCGCTTGATATGGAGTTTTGATCGCCTGTGGCGCGCGACACGCCAATGAAACCTTAAAATATTACAATTTAACATCGATGATAAGGGTGTTTCCACGGAGGCTATGCATGGCCGTTTCGTGTGTGCATACTTCATCGTCCCGGGAGTTGGGTCGCCATATGCGCCCCCCGGTAGTAGTTCAACGGACAACCATGGAGAATATGTGAACCGCAACATATTGTATCGCAGCGCACTGACGCTGCTAGCAGCGTCATCATTGATTGCCGCCCCCATCGTCGGCGCCACCTCCGCTAATGCAGCCGAAGGTGCGGGGGCTGCTCAGCTTCCGGAGACGGTATCGGCCGATGCGCTGCCCACCCCTCAGGTCCTCAACGGGGTAGTGCGAGATCAAGTCGTGGTGGGTGACACGGTGTATGCTGTTGGCCAGTTCACCAGCGTTCAGGCGGTAGGCTCCAACTCCCCGGTTTCGCGCGGAAACGGTCTCGCCTACAACATCAAGACGGGTGAACTGCTCGACTGGGATCCCAAGGCGAATGCCTCGATTCAGTCCATTGCCGCCATGCCCGACGGCTCGCGCCTGTTCATCGGTGGAGAATTCTCCAAGATCGGCAGCGAATCGGTGTGGCGTGTGGCTGCTATAGACCCGAAGACGTCTGAGAGGAAGCCGCTCACCGCTGCAGCCAACGCCAAGGTCTTCGCTGTGGAAGTGTCGGCTGACGGCTCGACGCTGTACATCGGCGGAACTTTCACCAAGGTGAATAATCACGAGCGGCTGCGCTTCGCCGCTATCGACCTCAAGACCAAGAAGCTCTTGGAGCTTAAGGCTACTATTCCGAACTTCGGGGTACGGGCAATCGCCGCCGAGCCTAATGGCACCGGAGTCGCCATTGGCGGTTCCTTCACCTCGGTTAACAATTCCACGAAGCCCGGCTACGGGATGGCGATCATTGAGCGTGATGGAAGCCTGCGCAACAACAACCTAACCTCGGTGATCTGGTCCGGGAACCAGTATGGGGGCATCATGGACCTCAAGGCTGATGGGCAGGGACTGTACGGTGCTGCCTACACGCAGCGCCGAGACCAGGGAAACCTTGAGGGTGTCTTCCGGGCTGACTGGAAGACTGGTAATATTGCCTACATTGCCGACTGCCACGGAGACTCTTACGACGTGTTTCCTAGTGGCGATGTTGTTTATGCTGCGAACCACGGCCATGACTGCTCTAACATAGGCGGCTTCCCTGACAACACCAAGAACTATCACTACGCGCTGGCCTACGCTAACTATGAGACCGGCAAGGTGCGCACCAACAACGCGAGCGGCTACCACAACTTCGGCGGTCAACCCGGTACCACCAATCTGAACTGGTATCCCGACTTCACGCCCGGAACCTACACCGGACTGGGTCAGGCGACCTGGACCGTTGAGGGAAACAGCGAGTACATCGTCTATGGTGGTGAGTTCACCGCCGTCAATGGTCAGAGCCAGCGAGGGCTGACCCGGTTCGCGCGCAGGGATCTTGCTCCCAACAAGCAGGGACCGGTAAACAAGGGCGGGAATTACAAGGTAACGGCAACCAGCACTGCCGCGGGACTGGTCACGCTCAGCTTCCCGGCGAACTGGGACCGAGACGACAAGACCCTGACATACTCCGTGTACCGTGACAGCGAGGCGCAGCCTATTTCTACGCAGACCGTTACTGCCGGTTTTTGGGAGCTGCCTACGCTCACGGCCAGCGACATCGTCGAACCTGGGTCCACCCACAAGTACAAGGTAGTGGTCAAGGACTCGCGGGGCGCCTCAACGCAATCCGACTGGGTCACTGTCACTGCGGCCGCCGGTGCGGCGCTCCCGGACTACGGAAAACAGGTTATTCTTGACGGGGCCACCAACTACTGGCCCCTGGATGAGGCCTCTGGAGTGAAGGCTGCCACTGACTTCGTAGGCGGCAACAACCTGGCATACCGGGGATCGGGCTACCAGACTGGTGTCCAGCAGGACATGCTTAAGAAGCAGGGGGCTGCGGTTGCTTTCTCTTCGGATGGTGTCAATGTGAGGGACCGCTGGGATTGGTGGAATAGGAACGGTAGGAACGGATGGCGGGGGGTGTCCTCGTCATGGGCTGCTCAGACTGCTGCCTCCGGCGCGCCTACCGCATTTAGCGTGGAGGCCTGGTTCCGCACCAATAGCAGGAGCGGCGGGGAAATCGCTGGATTCTCATCCCGTACTGACAGCGAGAGCGGTAACAAGGACCGCATGCTTTACCTGAGTAATGACGGTAAGGTCAACTACATGCTGTATCCGGGAACCGCCAAGGTGATCTCCTCTAACGCTGGATACAACGATAACGCCTGGCACCACGTAGTTGCCACCACGGACCCGGCTAGCGGCTCTGTGCTCTACATTGACGGCAAGGCAGTTTCTTCTGACGCGACAATGACCTCAGGTGAGTCTTACAGGGGTTACTGGCGAATTGGTGGTGATTCCAAATCCGGTCTGCCCAATGCGGGTTCGAGCGGCTATCTGACCGGCTCGATCGACGAAGTGGCGGTATACGGAAAGGCTTTGTCGGCGCAGCAAGTGGCGGCCCACCACCTCACCGGCACCACCGGCGAACTGCCGGCGGTTGCGGCGAATGATCCGGCTCCTCAAGCCGAT
>NZ_JAUMUL010000063.1 GCF_030530635.1 Actinomyces sp. | reverse complement strand
CCTTCGGCCTCTACTACGCCAGTTAGACCTCCGCTGAAGGGCCCAGAACCCTTCAGCAGACACCGAACCGGCGTAGTGAACCCCGAACCGGCGTAGCAGACGAGGTCAGCGCAAAGCACGCCGGCGAACTGGTTCCCGGCTCCACCCACACTCCCAAACGCGAAGCGCCGGTTTGGCTCTTCGTGTTCGCGGATGTGGCGGGCCGGGAGCCGTGGCTGGCCGGGTGGTGGTGGGCGCGTGTGCCCCGGCGGCGCAGTACGCGGTGCGATGGACGGGAGCTGGGGTGTGCGCGCCGAACCATGACGGGCCAGGCACGATAGCTCCTGCGTTCGGGTCAACGTTCGCGTGTCCAGCCTGACGGTTCGTGCGTTGCAGTCGACGATTCGGCACATCCGACGACGGTTCGTGAGGTAGGTGTACGAACCGTTGCTGCTACCTGACGAACCGTCACCGGAACACACGAACCGTCCCCACAACGGCGCCGACGACGTCCTGATCCGCCCGAGAACGACCTCTGAGCGGCCAAAACGTCCTCATCATCCCCAAACCCTCCACATTCGAGAGGGTTTGGGGCTGACGAGGTCGTTTTCGGCAAACCGGCACCTGCCGAATACGACCTCGCCATCCCGACGTCGTCCTCCCGCACCCGAACACGACCACCACACCGCGACCGCCAGCCCGAACCACCACACCGACAAACGGTGACAGATGATTCTCCTATCGTTGTCCGGATTCGGGACAAACGCGCCGGCAGCTGCCGTGACGGCGTTGAAGATCGTTGAAATCATGCGGACTCTCAAGCGGACCACGTCGCTCCGAACGCCGTTTGTCCCGAATCCGGACACTTCAGCCGACTTCAGTGCGGAGCACCCGTACCTACGCACCGGATCGCACCACTCAGGCCCAGGCACGCACCAGACGCACGATGGCGTCGGCAACCTCCTGGTCCTTGCCCTGGTAGGTGTGGCCGGTGCCCTGGATCAGCACCAGTTCGTTGGCGTCCGGGTCGGCGGTGTGATCGTTGATCGTCGCCAGGAAGCCCGCCGGGTCGCCATAGGTGAACCGGTCATAGGTGCCGATGAGCATGGCGCCGGTGTGCCGCATGGCGGCCACCTGACTGAAGTCTGCGTCGGCCTCCACGTGCACGTTGTCCAGGATGTTGTCGAACAGCCACTGGCGGGCGGTCTCGGCGCGGCAGGGCACCCATCCCATCAAAGGGAATGGCAGCCGCTGCTCCCCCAGGCCGCGATCGACGTAGTCGCGCACCACGGCCCGCTCCTGCGCAGTGACCTGGTTGGTCAGGTGGCGCAGGTTGGCGGGGCTGAGCAGGAGGAAGTGCTCCACCCTCTCATCGTGGTGGCGGGCCAGATAGTAGATGACCTTGTTGGCGCCCAGGGAGTGCCCGGCCAGGATGATTCGCCGATAGCCGGCGGCCTCCGCGTAGTCCAACCAGGCCCCCAGATCCTCGTCGGTGAAGGCGAAGTCCTCGTTCCACGAGCCGCTGACCTCCTCCTGCCCCGTCACCGCGTTGGTGCCGGGGATCTCGTTGAAGGCGTCATTCGTCTGCGCGTACACGAAGTCGATGCCGGCCCGGTTGAGGGTCCGCCCGAAGATGACGTAGAAAGGATTGGAGTAGAAGTTCCCGTGGATGCCGGTGATGGCGATCACCACCGTGTCCGCGGACCCTGCCGGGAACAGAGCCCCGTCCAACACGCTGCCCCGCCAGGTGGTCACCGTCAGGGCGCGCGGGCGGCCCAGCCCCGGCATCTCAGTAGTCCTCGCGACGGTGGCGGGGGCTGAACTGCTTGGAGCACGGATAGAAGTCGGTCCCCATCCGAGTACCCTCCAGCATGGCCTGCGTGTAGCGGTAGGTGTCGGCCTTGTCCCAGTCGAAGGCGGTCTCGATCTCATCCTCGCGGCCGGTGCGGATCAGTTCGATCAGGTGCGGGTTGAGCAGGACGCTCTTGCCGATCGCCAACAGTTCGGCCCAGCCTGTGTCCCAGGCGCGAATCATGTCGTCGGCCGTGTACAGGTTGCCGACACCGATCAGCGGCAGCCGCCCACCGATGCGCTCGTGCAGCAGCTGCATGCGGGTCAAGGAGGTGTCCGCACCCCGACGCGCCTTCTTGTAGAAGTCCCACAGGGACACGTGCAGGTACTGCAACGGCTTTTCCAGCAGGGCATCCACCAGGGCGAAGGTGTCCGCCATGGTCAGACCGCGCTCGCCGGGCTCCTCCGGGGAGAAGCGGTAACCCACGATGAAGTCGGGCCGGTCGTGCCGACGGCGCACGGCGTCCACGGCGTCCACAACCGCCAGCGGCAGCGCCATCCGCTTCTCGAGCGAACCGCCCCAGTCGTCGGTACGCAGGTTGGTGTTGCCGGAGAAGAACTGCTGCACCAGGCAGCCGTTCGCACCGTGGATCTCCACGCCGTCCAGGCCGGCCTCAAGGCTCAGCTCGGCGGCACGGGCGTAGTCGTCTACCAGGCCCCGCACCTCCGCCTCGGTCATGCCGCGCGACCCGGCGAAGGGCGCCGTGGTGGGAGACACGACCTCGTGCCCCTGGGTCATCTCCCTGCGCGCGTGCAGCCCCGAGTGGGCGAGCTGGACGACGGCGAGCGCGCCCTGGGCGTGGGCGATGTCCGCATACTCCTTGAGCGTGGCCAGATGCCGGGAGTCGAAGGCGTTGGGCGACTCGAAGCCGATGCCGCCCGGCGCCACGTTCGTGAACGGCACGATGAACAGGGAGAAGCCCTTGAAGCGGTCGTTCCAGAAGCGGCGCGCGGTGTCAGTGAGCTCGCCGTCGGCACCCGAGTCGTAGATCGTCAGCGGCGCCACGACGAGCCGATTCTTGAGTGTCACGCCATTGTTGAGTTCCAGGGGCTCGAAAAGCGGCGCGTATTTGGGGTTCATCGCACTCATCGTGGATGCCTCTCTATGGGATGGGTCCCGGCCGGTGCCGACCGGGCTTGCCTCCCACAACCCGTGGGACACCGAGTCATTTCCCGCTCGCTTCCGTCTACCCGGTCACGTCCGGAAGCGGGCCCCGTCGTTGCCCGGTTGCCGCGTGACACACGTGATGCAATCCACCCATCACCACTACGATTCGCAGGGTGACCGATGCGAGCAAGCCCGCCCCGACCGCCACCCCCTTCGACGACGGCGCCACCTCGGACGCCGCCCCCGACCGCGAAGAGCTCACCTGGGAGCTGTTCGGCCGCGCCGAACGCGAGCTGTCTGCGCAGATCGTGGCCTCCGGCTGGGTGCCGGACCTGATCATTGCCATCGCCCGCGGCGGTCTGATTCCCGCCGGCGCCATTGGCTACGCCATCGGCGTCAAGGCCATGGGCGCGGTCAACGTCGAGTTCTATACCGGGGTGGGCCAGACCCTGGCCGAGCCGGTGGTGCTGCCGCCACTCATGGACGCCTCGGACCTGCCGGGCAAGAAGGTGCTGGTGGTCGACGACGTCGCCGACTCCGGCAAGACCCTGAAGATGGTTATGGAACTGCTGCAGCACCGGGGATTGGACCTGGGCGGTGAGACCGTCGCGGTAGACGCCCGCAGCGCCGTCATCTACCGCAAACCGCGCAGCATCTTCGAACCCGACTACTGTTGGCGGGTGACCGACAAGTGGATCAACTTCCCCTGGTCGGTGCTGCCCGTGATCAGCCCCTCGTCCCTGGATCAGGAGGGCACCGACCAGCTCGATCCGCGGATCGGGGATTGAGGCACGGGAAGGTGGAGCGTTCACCCGACGATTGCCTGAGTTCACCCGCGGGCGCAGGCCGGCGCGGGAGCGTACCGCAAACCGGCTTCGACGCTCGCGCCAAGGAACACGCTCGCCCTGCCGACGCCGAGCGGGCTGCCGGGCCTCGTCTCACAAGCCTGGCGCGCAGTGCCGTCAGGGTCCTGGCGGTGCTCTATTTCACTGTCGTGGCGGCAGCGGTGCTGTGGCCGTCGGGTGCGGACGTGTCCGCCTTCAAGAACGGAATCGGACCGTGGTTCCTCACTCTCACGGGAAAGGACATCTTCCTGAACCTGATGATGCTGCTGCCGCTGACGCTCCTGGCCGCCCTGGGATGGCCGCGGGTGCCGTTGTGGGCGTGGACGCTGGCGGGCTGCGCCGTCGGCGTGGGGGCCGAGTTGGCACAGTGGGTCCTGCCGGGTCTCAGTCGCCGCCCCTCGCTCGTGAACGTCGTGCAGAACACCGCCGGGGCCTGGGCGGGCGCCGCACTGGCCCTGGTGCTACGGGCATACACGACGCGCGCGAGTCGACGGCGGCCCCGGGGCCCTGGGGGCACTCGCCCGGGGGAGGAATGTCAGAATCTATGACAAACGCCGGTACCGCTCCTGGCTGCAGGACTTAAAACGTTGAGATTCCAAGGATTCACAAACCGCCTCACGGGCCGGCCGACGCGTTTGTCATAGATCTGGACACCCAACAGCGGCACCCGCAGACAATGAGGGCCCAGGCTGATTGACCAGCCCGGGCCCTCCCTGGTGCGCGGGGGGGGACTCGAACCCCCATGATCGCAAGATCACACGGACCTGAACCGTGCGCGTCTACCAATTCCGCCACTCGCGCGTTGAAGTGCGTCGATCCTATCTGCTCGCGGGTGTCCTCGTCCAATCCCGGCCGCCGCTGGCGGCCGTGAGACCGCTCACCCGCAGGCTCTGTAGCGCAGGCCCGTACCGCAGGCCCTGGCCCGCGGACGCGCCCCGTCCGCGGCCCGCCCAGGCCATGCCCAGGCCATGCGTCCTGCCGGCAACCGTCCCGATCGCAACACGGTTGTCGTACTTGCCTACCCTTCACCCGGGCCTCAGCCGTTACCATTGGCATTGGTCACGTCTGGATTCCTGCCCATATGCTCACGGCCTTCAGGCAGTCCCAGTATCGTGGCCGGATCAGGCCGCGTGCCGGGCATCCACCCGTCGCGCGGACGGTCACGGCGGTGTCGTGACCGCTCAAAACACACTGGGGAGGTAGTCCATGGGTCTCCTGGACAAGTTCGAGAAAGGCGTCGGCAGCGTCGCCAATCGGGCCATGTCCCGGTTCTCCGACGACGTAGAGCCCATCGAGATCGCCTCGAAGCTGCGCGAGACGATGGACAAGCGCGCCGCCTCCTTCGCACGCGACCGCTCCGTGGTGCCCAACGTCTTCCGGATCCACCTGTCTCCCAGCGATGTCGAGCACCTGAACACCTGGGGCTTGGATGAAATGGTCAGGCAGATGGAGGAGGTCGCCACCAACCACGCCGGAGAACAGGGCTACTCCTTTGTCGGCCCGGTGGAAGTCTCCTTCATTCCCGACGACTCCCTGACGCCCCCCACCATCGAGATCGACTCCTCCACGCGCCGTGGCGCCGCGGCTCCGGCTGCCGCCGCCACCGCCTCGCCCGCGCACCCGATCCTGGACATCGACGGGCAGCGCTACCTGCTCACCGGTCCGCTCACCATCATCGGTCGCGGCTCCGAGGCGGACATCATCGTGGATGACTCCGGCGTCTCCCGCCGCCACCTGGAGATCCGCCTCACACAGGGGCACGCGATCGCCACCGATCTGGGCTCCACCAACGGCACCTTCGTGGAGGGCCACCGGGTCGACGCCGCTACCCTTCTTGACGGCAACACGCTCACCATCGGACGCACCCGGATCATGTTCTGGGATGGCACGCAGGGCGCAGGGGCCAACGGGTGAGCCAGCTCGCATTCACCATCGCCCGACTGGGGTTCCTGGTCTTGCTGTGGGTATTCGTGTTCTTCGTCGTACGCACACTGCGCCGCGACGTCGTCGACGTCTCCGCCACGCCGACACGTCGACGTTCCGCCCGCGACTCCGGCACCATTCCGGCCGGACGCAACCGGGGCCCCACCCGCCTGATCATCACCGAGGGTCCGCTGGCCGGCTCCATGGTGCCGTTGACTCCCACTTCAATCACGATCGGCCGCGATCAGAACTGCACCCTGGTGCTCAACGACTCCTACGCCTCCTCCCGGCACGCCCGCGTGTTCCCGAAGGACGGCTCCTGGTGGCTGGAGGATCTGTCATCCACCAATGGCACGACCTTGGCCGGGCGACCCGTGTACGGTGCCGTTGAACTTCCCGTCGGCGTGCCGGTCCGCATCGGCCAAACCACCTTGGAGCTGCGCCCATGACCATCTCCCTGCGCTACGCGGCCAGGAGTGACGTCGGACTGGTGCGCGCCTCCAACCAGGACTCCGGCTACGCCGGCCCGCACCTGATGCTGCTGTGCGACGGCATGGGCGGACCCGCCGGCGGAGACATCGCCTCGGCCGTCGCCATCGAGCACCTGGTGCCGTTGGACGCCGACTCCCACCAGGCCGGTGAACTGCTCGATCTGCTGCGCGACGCCGTACAGGAGTCGCATACCGACCTGGTCACCCTGTCCGGTGAAAACCCCGACCTGGCCGGCCTGGGCACCACTTGCATCGCGGTCATGCGCAGCGGCAACAAGCTCGCCATGGTGCATGTGGGCGACTCCCGCGCCTACCTTCTGCGCGACGGCGAACTCACCCAGGTCACCACCGACCACACCTTCGTGGAGTACCTGGTGGAAACCGGTCGGCTCACGCGCGAGCAGGCCCGCCGCCACCCGCAACGCTCCGTGCTGCTGCGCGTACTCGGGGACGCCGAGGGCGACGTCCAACTGGACGAGTCCATCCGCGAGGCGGTGCCCGGCGACCGCTGGCTGCTGTGCTCCGACGGCCTCAGCGGCCCGGTCTCCGCCGAGACGATCGGCGAAGTGCTGGACACCGTCGAGGATCCCGGCCAGGTGTGCGACCAGCTCATCGACTTGGCACTGCGCGCCGGCGGCCCCGACAACGTCACGGTGGTGGTCTTCGACGTCGTCGAGGACGACACCCAACCGCAGACCGACACACAGATAGTCGGCTCCGCCGCCAACCGGCGCGCCCGCCTGCGGCAGGCCGCCACGGGTGAGCGGTCGCCCGTCTCACCTGACCCGGCCGAGCCCATGGAGGCGACCACCCCGGCCGCCAAGGCCGCCGCCCTGGTGGCGCGCCTGGACTCAGACCCCGCCCCCACCGACACCACCGAGGAGGATGCCGTCGCCGCCCAGGCACGCACCCAGTTCGCCAGGCGTCGACACCGCCGACTGCGCTCGACCATCGCCTCCCTGATCCTGGTACTGGCCCTGCTGGGGGCGAGCGTGCTGGGCTACCAGTGGACGCAGTCCCAGTACTACGTCACCACCCTCGACGGCAAAGTGGTCATCTACCAGGGCATCCCGCAGTCCCTCGGCCCGATGCCGCTCAGCCATGTGGTGCAGACCTACAACAGCCCCACGGTCACAGACCTGAACGAGCAGATCCTCAGCAAGTTGGAACGGACGGTGCAACAGCCCTCCCTGGCCGCCGCCCGCGAGTACGTGAACACCACGGTGATGGACAACCTGGTGGCGGACCCGGAGGACACCGCCACCCCCACCCCTTCCGCCACCCCGACGCCGGCCCCCACGACACCCGCACCCACCCCCTCAACCACCGGCAACCGGTCCTCATCCACCCGCGCCCTGGAAACGGCGTCCCCCGGGCAACGGGAGTCGACGGCATGACCTCCCCCGCCTCTCGTCCCGCGGCGGTCTCGGCCTCGGTGTCATCCCGCCGCACGGGCCGTTGGGCCGAGGCCGGTCTGCTCGTGATCGCCCTGGTCATCGGCCTGGCAGCCTTCGTGCTGACCGCCATCAACCGCACCGGTTCCTCACCGGCCCGCTCCCTCCAACTCACCGCCGCCCTGATACTGGTATGCGTGGTCGTGCATCTGTGGGTGCGGCGCACCGCCCCGTGGGCCGACCCGGTACTGCTGCCGACGGCGGTGGCGCTCAACGGCATTGGACTGGCCATGATCCACCGATTGGACATGTCCTACGAACGGATCGGGCAAGTACATGACTACGGCCTGAAGCAGGCGGTCTGGACGGCACTGGGGGTGATCCTTTTCTGCCTGGTGCTGCTGATGCGCGACTACCGCCTGCTGCGCCGCTGGGACAACTGGGCCATGTGGGGCGGCCTGGCCTTCCTGGTGCTGCCGTTCTTGCCCGGGCTGGGCCGGGAGGTCAACGGTGCTCGCATCTGGATCCGCCTGGGACCGATGTCATTCCAGCCGGCAGAGCTGACCAAGGTGGCGCTGGCGGTCTTCTTCGCCTCCTACCTGGTGTCCAACCGGGACAACCTGGCCCTGGCGGGCAGACGGGTGCTGGGGATGAACCTGCCGCGCGCCCGGCACTTGGCGCCCCTGCTGGTGGTGTGGGGCGTGAGCATCGTGGTGCTCGTGCTCCAACGCGACCTGGGCTCCTCAGTACTGCTGTTCGGCCTGTTCATCGTCACGCTGTACGTGGCCACCGACCGGCCCAGTTGGCTGGTGATCGGCGCAGTACTGTTCCTGCCGGCCGTGTGGTTCGCCGCCACCCATCTGTCCCACGTGCAACAGCGCATTACGGCCTGGCTGGATGCCATGGATCCCGAGGTCTACGAGATGCTGGGCGGCTCCTGGCAGCTGGTGACCGGACTGTTCGGCATGGCCTACGGCGGGCTGATGGGAACGGGTTGGGGCGAGGGCTACCCTAATCTGACCACCTTCGCCAACTCCGACTTCATCTTCGCCTCGCTCGGTGAGGAACTGGGCCTGACGGGCACACTCGCCATCCTCATGCTCTACCTGATACTGGTGCAGCGAGGGCTGCGCACCGCCCTGGCCCTGCGGGACGGATTCGGCAAGCTGCTGGCGACCGCGCTGTCATTCACCATCGCCCTGCAGGTGTTCGTCGTGGTCGGCGGGGTCACCCGGCTGATTCCATTGACCGGTCTGACCACACCGTTCCTGGCCTACGGCGGCTCCTCCCTGATCGCCAACTGGATCATCCTGGCCCTGCTGGTGCACCTGTCCAACGCCGCCCGCCGCCCCGCCATGGCCGCCCCCCGCATAATCGACACCGCCGACCTGCCCGCCTCCCTGCGCAAGCAGGTGCAGGACGCCGACGACGACGCATCCGACCCGCCCGCCTTCACCCCCGGCCCGCCCGCAAGCCAGGAGGACGGTGTATGAACCGGCAGATCCGACAGGTCACAGTCCTAGTGCTCGTTATGATCCTTGCCCTGGCGGTCTCCCTGACCAGCGTTCAGGGCCTGGCCCGTCCGGCCCTGTGGGAGTCCTCCTCCAGGCAGGGCACGCTGACCACGGATGCGCGTAACTCCCGCATGGTTTACGCCCAATTCGGCACCGACCGCGGCCAAATCCTTGCCGGCGACACGGTCATCGCCGATTCCGAGCCCTCCGACGACGCCTACACCTACCAGCGCACCTACCCGGGCGGGCAGCTGTACGCCCCCCTGACCGGCTACTTCTCCACCGCCTTCTCCTCCATGACTGGCCTGGAGCGGGCCGCGAACCCCGTGCTCAACGGTGAAGACCCCTCACTGTTCTCCAGCCGCATCAAATCGCTGATCACCGGTGAGAACCAGCAGGGAGGCGCCATTAAGTTGACGATCGACCCGCAGGTGCAGCAGGCGGCCTGGGACGCGTTGGGCGGCCGCCAGGGCAGCGTCGTCGCCCTGGACCCGTCCACGGGCGCGATCCTCGCGATGGTCTCCTCACCCTCCTACGACCCCAACCTGCTCGCCTCCCACGACGCCGAGGCCGTCCAGTCCGCCTGGGACACCCTCAACGCCGACACCGCCCGGCCGCTGATCAACAGGGCCATCGGCGGAGACCTGTACCCGCCCGGCTCCACCTTCAAGATCCTGACCACGGCGGCCGCCCTGCGCACCGGCATCGCCAACGTGAACACCCAGATGAACGCCCCGGACACGCTCACCCTGCCGGGCACCAACCATGCTCTGTCCAACTACGCCGGAGAATCCTGCGGTAACGGCACAGTCACGCTTGCCTACGCCTTCGCCGAGTCCTGCAACACGCCCTTCGCCCAATTGGCCATCGACGTGGGCGATGACGAACTCGCCACCGAAGCCGCCAACTGGGGCTTCGGAGAGGAGCTGAACATCCCCCTGACGGTCACCCCGTCCACCTACCCGGCCAACGACTCCGCAGCACAGACCGCCATGGCCGGCATCGGCCAGGCCTCCGTACGGGCGACGCCGTTGATGATGGCCTCCGTGGCCGCCACGATCGCCAATGACGGCAAGCAGATGTCCCCGTATCTGATCGCCCAGACACTCGACTCGGACCTGTCGGTCGTCTCCACCACCAGTCCCCGGGTCGCCCGCACCCCGATCAGCTCCGACATCGCCCAATCCCTCTCGCAGCTGATGCAGGCCACCGTCACCGATGGCACCGGCACCGCCGCGCAGGTGGCCGGCGTGACCGTGGCCGGTAAGACCGGCACCGCCGAGACCGGTTCGGAGGACGGTGGCCCGGTCACCTGGTTCATCGGCTTCGCGGGCACGGACATCGCCGATCCCACGATCGCTGTCGCCGTGGTTCTCGACGGCGGCGAGCAGACCGCCACCACCGGAACCGGCGGATCAGTCGCGGGCCCCATTGCCGCCTCCGTGATCGACGCGGCGGTGGGTCAGTGAAACCCAGGGTCGGACTTGAGTTGCAGGGTCGCTATCGGCTCGTCGAACGCATCGCCCTGGGAGGCATGGGCGAGGTGTGGCGCGCCACCGACCTGCGTTCGGGCCGGGCCGTGGCCGTGAAGATACTGCGCCCCGAATTAGCCGGGGACGAGATCTTCCTGTCGCGGCTGCGCGCCGAGGCGGCGAACTCGCGCGGCCTGCGGCACCCGAACCTCGCCGTCGTCCTGGACTCCGGTGAGCGCCGCGGCTCGGGCTGGATCGTCATGGAGCTCGTCCAGGGACGTGCCCTGTCAGACATCCTGACCGAGCGCGGCACCATGGATCCGGATGAGATCCTGCCGATCCTGGCTCAGGTAGCCCGCGCCCTGCAGGTGGTACACGACTCCGGCGTGGTGCACCGGGATGTCAAGCCCTCCAACATCCTCATCAACCGTGAAGGCCTGGCCAAACTCACCGACTTCGGCATTTCCATGGGCGTCAACCAGCGCCCCATGACGGCGACCGGCATGGTGATGGGCACAGCCCAGTACCTTGCGCCGGAGCAGGCCATGGGCAATGTGGCCACCCCGTCGGGGGACCTGTATGCGCTCGGAGTGATCGCCTACGAGGCACTGGTCGGCCACCGCCCCTTCACCGGCTCCACCCAGGTCGACATCGCCTTCGCCCACGTCAACCAGACGGTGCCCCCGCTGCCCGACGAGCTGCCGCTCGAGGTGCGCGAGGTGGTCATGGAGTTGCTGGCCAAAAAGCCCACAAACCGCCCGCACTCGGCACGCGATCTGGCTCGTCGCCTGGACCGGATCGTGGTCAATCTGCCGGCCGAGTCCTGGGACCCGCATGAGCGACCCACCTGGACCGCAACCGGCCGCACCGCCGGGGCGCCGCACGCCGAGACGCAGTCGACCGACTCCGCCGGACCGGGTTCGGAGTCGAATATGCGGAGCGCACACAGGCAGGCGGAGGCATCAGCGGTCACCTCCACCATCGCGGCCGCAGGCGGCACCGGTGCCCTCGCCCTTGCCGGCCCGGCCTCGGCATCCACCCGGCATGCCTCCGGCCGCGAGCACTTCGGCCTGCCGACCGGAACCCTCCGGATCGTCATTACCATCTTGATCCTGCTCATGCTGCTGATCGCGGCGGGTACCCTTACTTCAGCGCACCCGGGCGCCTCCCGTGATCATGCGGTCGTGTCCACCACCTCTTCGAAGGAGGCACTGTGACGACTCAGTCCCCTCAGCACATGCTCGCCGGCCGCTATGAGCTCCGCGAGCTCATCGGCCGCGGCGGAATGGCCGAGGTCCACCTCGGTTATGACACGCGCCTGAGCCGGATCGTCGCCATCAAACTACTGCGCTCGGACATCGCCGGCGATCCCACCTTCCAGGCCCGCTTCCGCCGGGAGGCGACGTCGGCGGCCGCTTTGAACCACCCCACGATCGTGGCCGTGTACGACTCCGGCGAGGAGGAGCTGATCCAACCGGACGGAACCCGCCGAGCGGTCCCCTTCATCGTCATGGAGTATGTCGAGGGGCATACGGTGCGCGAACTGCTCGGGGAGGGGGAGGCCGTCCCCATCGCCGAGGCGGTAGAGATCACCACGGGTGTGCTGGACGCCCTGGAGTACTCTCACCGCGCCGGCATCGTGCACCGCGACATCAAGCCCGGCAACATCATGCTTACTCAGGCCGGGGCCGTGAAGGTCATGGACTTCGGCATCGCCCGCGCGGTGGAGGACTCCGCCGCCACCGTCACCCAGACGCACGCCGTCGTCGGCACCGCCCAGTACCTGTCCCCGGAGCAGGCGCGCGGCGAAGTGGTCGACGCCCGCAGCGACCTGTACTCGACCGGCTGCCTGCTGTATGAGTTGCTGACCGGTCAGCCCCCCTTCACCGGCGACTCGGCGGTGGCGATCGCCTACCAGCACGTGCGGGAGATCCCGCGACCGCCGTCGTCGATCGCCGCGGACATCCCCGATTCCCTGGACCGAGTGGTCCTCAAGGCACTGGCGAAGAACCGGGACGACCGCTACCAGGACGCCGCGCACATGCGCGCCGATCTGCTGGCGGCGGCCCGCGGCCTGGATGTCTCCGCTCCGGCCACCGACACCTGGGCGGCGACCACCGTGCTCGCCTCTGAGGGCGAGTCCGCCGCAGCAGCCCCCTCTCCGGAGGAGGAGCAGACGACTACCCAGGAAGAGGAACCGCGCCGCCGCTGGTGGCTGTGGGTGCTCATACTCATCGCCCTGATCGCCCTGGGCACGCTGCTGGGCCTATACGCCTCCGGGAACCTCAGCGGCCCCAGGCCCACGCCGACTCCGTCCGCCACGGCCGTGGCCGTGCCGAACGTGTCAGGTATGAGCGAATCCGATGCCCAGTCAACCATTGAGAACCTGGGTCTGGTTTATGAGAAGGGCGAGGACGTCAACTCCGACACGATAGACGCCGGTATGGCCGTGTCCACCGAGCCCGGCGAGGGCACCTCGGTCATGCTGGGCTCGACGGTGACCGTGCACTTCTCCTCCGGATCGGCCATGGTGGATGTGCCCGACGTGTCCGGGCAGTCCCAGGCCGACGCGCGCAAAGCGATCACCGAGGCGGGCCTGAGCGTCGGCGACGTCACCACCGAGGACTCCGCCTCCGTCGCCTCCGGATCCGTCATCCGCACCGACCCGGTGGCGGGTACGGCGGTAGAGCGCGGCTCATCGGTCTCCCTGGTGATCTCCTCCGGCAGGACCACCGTGCCGGATGTGGTCGGTTTGTCGCAGGACCGGGCGCAGGCCGCGATCACAGCGGCAGGCCTGAACTACAACAGCTCCACGGTGGAGGAGACCACCGACAACCAGGAACTTGACGACCAGTACATTGTCACCGCGGTGGACCCGAACGTCGGCGCCTCAATCAACACCGGCCAGTCGGTGACACTGACCATCACCCACTACACCTACCGGGCGCCTGCCACCTCCGAGCCGACACAGCAGCCCACGCAGCAGTCGACGCCGTCGAACACCTTCGGGCCGATCCAGAACGGCGACAACCAGAACCAGGGGAACTGACGGCGCTCAGTCGGGGAACCCGGCCCGGTTTCGCCCCGGCAGCCGCGGGGGCGAAACCGGGCGCTAGCCGCTGACTGTGTTAGACGGTGGCCTCACCGGACAAGTTCCACATCTCGTTGGCCCAGGGGAAGACCACCTCGAACAGGAACAGGACAACGGCGGCAGCCAGGATCAGCGCCTCGATGGCGCGCAGCCACACAGGCCCCGGCAGGTGACGCCAGATCCATCCATACATCAGTTGACCCCCTCGTCATTGAGCACCGAGGCCGGACGCCCCTCTGCGCGCTCCATCCAATAGGTGAACTTGGCGTAAGTGATCCACCGGTGGTCGTTGCCCCACTCACCCACCGTGAGGGAATGGCAGGTGGTCATGGTCAGCATGCGCTCTGTGGGCGCCACATCGGGCTCGCCGGGCACCGGCGCGATGACCGCGACGTCGGTGGGCTCCACTATCTCGTGGCCGGTGACCGTGTACACATACCAGGTGTCCTTGGTGGCGACGATGATCTCGTCGCCCTCCTCCAACAGGTCGATGCGCCGGAAGGAGTTGCCGTTCGTGCGGCGGTGACCGGCGATTGCGAAGTTGCCGATGGCGCCGAGCTGCTGGGTGTCGGGATAGTGGCCGGCGGCGGCCTGATCAAGTACATCGCCGCCAATGCCCTCCAGAACCGGCATGTTGTTATTGGTTACGCCATACCACTTGGGGACGACCAGCATACCGATGACCTCCCCGTAGCCGACGGGCGCCACCTCCGGAGGATCGTCGTAGTGCTTGGTGCCCTCCACGTTCGGAGACTCGACCTGCGTGTCAGTGAAGGTGGCCGCCACTTCCGCCGCCTTGGCATTGGCATCAATCCCGGTCCACCACAGTTGCCAGGCCAGGAAGAGCGCCACCACCAGCCCGGCGGTGATCAGCAGTTCACCAAGCCCGAACAGCAGTACATCGAACACGCGCCGCAGACCCCGGGGTCGCGCGGCATGATGCCTGGGAGGCTTCGCCATCACGGTAGCCCTGGTTACTTCCAGCGCAGCAGCCCGAGGAAACCGACAAGCATGATCATGAAGCCGACGTACAGGTTGCCGTTGACCAGCCAATCACTGGCATGGTTCTCCACGAAGTAGGGCAACGGGTAGGCGCCCTTGAACAGGTAGGTGACCACCACCCAAAGCAGACCGACCACCAGGAGCGCAACCATCACCGGCGCATACCAGCGGGGGGAGCCCTTCTCCTTGACCTTGCGGGGAACGCGGGAGACACGGTTGGCAGCGGCCCGGGACTCCTCCATCCGGGCCCGTTCGGCGGCGGCACGCTTGGCCGGGTTGCCGGAGCGCTCCGGCCGCGGCCGCTTTCCCTTGAGCCCGGCCTTGACCTTGCTCTTGGACCCGTGCTTCGCCTCGTCCTTCGCCTCGGTCCTGCCGGCGCTCTTATCAGTCTCGTTCTGCGTCCGCGCCACGCGCGTCTCCTCACTGACCACCGGGCCACGGCGGCGGCCCACTGCTTTACACCTGATGCACCCTAGCCTATAGGGATCACGGACACAGATCCGGCTCTAATCTGCACCTGTCCGGGTCAGACCTGCACGCGATCCGGGTGGGAGCCGGTGCGCAGGTCGCGGTCCAGCGCGTCAACCGCCGCCATCTGCGCCGCGGTCAACTCGAAAGCGAAGACATCGGCGTTGGTGCGCATACGCTCGGGGTGGGTGGTCTTCGGGATGACGACCAGGCCGTTTTGCAGGTGCCAACGAATTATGACCTGGGCGGGCGTGACATCCAGTTCGGCGGCGATGCGCCCCAGTTCGGGATCGTCCAGCAAACGCCCCCGGCCCAGCGGGGACCAGGACTCGGTGACAATGCCGAGCTCGTCGTCGACGGCGCGCAACTCCTCCTGAATGAGGTACGGATGCAACTCGATCTGGTTCACCGCGGGGGTGACCCCGGTGGCATTGATGATGGTACGCAGATGCGCGGCCTGATAGTTGGATACCCCAATGGCACGAACCCGGCCGGAACCGAGGATCTCAATCATGGTGCGCCAGGTGTCCACCAGATCGATTCCTTCGGAGGCGGCCAGTGGCCAATGCACCAGGAACAGGTCCAGAACATCCAGCTGCAGATCCCGCATCGTGGCATCGAAACTGCGCAGAGCATCATCACGACGATGGTTGGGATTGTTGAGCTTGGAGGTGACCCACAACTGATCCCGCGGAACGCCACTGGCAGCGAGCGCCCGACCTACACCGGCCTCATTGCCGTACATCTGGGCGGTATCGATGTGGCGGTAGCCGACTCTCAGGGCCTCAGTGACGGCGCGCTCGGCGTCGGCATCGGCCACCTTGTAGGTGCCGAACCCCAACTGCGGTATGGCGATGGGCCCGGTGCCCGCCGTGCCCCGGCTAAGCGTCATCAGGGGTGCGGGAATGGCGGTACTCATGAGGCAAGCCTAGCGACGGCGGCGGGGCCGGACCATACCCGAAGGTGCCGACCTGCACGGAGAATCCGCACGACGTCGTCGCCGAACGCCACCCCGCGGGCAGCGGAGCACACAGAGGGGCGGCGGCGCCCCGCATGTGTGGGGCGGGGCGCCGTCCCGCTATGCCTTACCCAGCCTTACTCGGCTGCGGGCTCCTCCGGCTGCGCCGGGGAGTCGACCGGTGCAGCCGGCGCCTCGGAGACGACGGGCTCGTCCGTGGAATCGGCCCAATACTCCTCGGCCCACGGGTCCTCGATCGGTTGGCTGCGACGCCAGATCACGTAGGCGGCTCCCGCCGCGCAGCCGGCGACGGCGAGCCAGCCGAGCGTCTTGAGGACAGGGTGCTTCTTCTTCACTGGTACCTCCGGGGTCAGGGCCGCCTGCTTCGCGGCTACGGCGGCGCGCTGGGCGCGCTGGGTGAGCGTGCCCTCGGTGTTGACGGCCTCCTGGGCTGCGATCGCGGCGCGCTGAGCGGCGGGGACATAGTCCTCAACCACCCGCGTGCGCGCCTCCTCGGCGGCGCGCTGAGCGGCGGGAACGTACTCCTCAACCACCCGCGTGCGCGCCTCCTCGACGACCGGCTGAGCGCGAAGCTGCGCCTGCCTGGCGGCCCTGATGAACTCCTCCCGCGCCCGGTAGACGCGCGGCGTCGCCCAGCCGACGGCACGCCCCGCCTGGGCGGCGATGCTGTCCGCGAGCGTGGCGGCCTCCAGACGGGTCTGATCGCGGTCGATCCTCTTGCATCGGAAATTGCAAACCATGTCGGTCTCCCTGCTCGGAACGATGAGGTTGTTCACCCAATGGTCGCACTGTAACGCGGCTCGCACCCCACAACCCGGTACCCGTTCTGCCTGGGGTGAACACCGGGTCCCAGGATCACCCGGGCAACACGTGGGACCATGGCCGACATGGAAGCGACCATCGAAGCTACACTTCACACCACCCTCGGCGACATCCGCCTCGAACTGTACCCCGCCCAGGCTCCGGAGACCGTCTCGAACTTCGTCGGCCTGGCCACCGGCGAGAAGACCTGGACCGATCCGCGCACGGGCGAGCCGTCCAATGCGCCCCTGTATGACGGGGTTGTCTTCCACAGGGTCATCCCCGGATTCATGATTCAGGGCGGCGATCCGCTCGGGACCGGCACCGGAGGCCCCGGCTACGTTTTCGACGACGAGATCGATCCCTCCCTGACCTTCACCGCACCTTATGTCCTGGCCATGGCGAATGCCGGTCGGCGGCTGGGCAAGGGCACCAACGGTTCACAGTTCTTCATCACCACTGCGCCCACCGAGTGGCTGCAGGGCAAGCACACGATTTTCGGCGCCGTCCCCGATGCCGCTTCCCGCAAGGTCGTGGACGCCATCGCGGCGGTACCCACCGACCCGCGGGACCGTCCCCTGGATGATGTGATCATCACCTCTGTAACCGTGCAGCAGTGAGGCGATTGGACAAGGTCGCGTCAGGGGAGCGCTTCTATGACTGAGCCGTACCCGCAGGTCGGTGCCCCGCCGGTGTGCCCGCGCCACCCCGATCGGGTGGCCTACGTGCGCTGCCAGCGCTGTGAACGTCCGGCATGCCCGGAATGTCAGGTGCCCAGCGCCGTCGGCATCCACTGCGTGGACTGCGCCCGCAAGGCGAAGGCCAATCGTCGCGGTGTGCGCACCGCACTGGGTGGCAGTGCTGCGGCTGACGGGGTGAAGCTGACGAAGATCCTGGTGGGCGTCTGCGTAGTCGTCTACTTGCTTCAGCTGGTCTATCCGGCGATCACCGGCTGGTTCGACTTCGTCCCCGCACTGGCCGCCGATCAGCCGTGGCGGTTCCTCTCCACGGCACTCCTGCACGCCTCACCGCTTCACCTGGCGATGAACATGTGGGCCCTGTGGGTGACGGGCCATTCGCTCGAGCCACTCCTGGGGCGCTGGCGCTTCATGGCTCTGACCGTACTCAGCGCACTGGGCGGATCGACGGCGATCTACTGGCTCTCATCACCAGACTCGCTGTCATCGTGGTTCGCCGGGACGGTGGGCGCCTCGGGCGCCATCTTCGGATTGTTCGCGGCTGTATTCGTGGTACTGCGCCGATTCGGCCGAGACACCTCCACAATCGTGGGTCTGCTGGTGATCAACGTGGTGATCTCCGTGGTAGGGGCCAATATCTCCTGGCAGGGGCACCTGGGCGGGTTCCTCGCCGGATTCGTAGTGGCCGCGATCTATGCCTGGGCGCCGCGCGAACGACGTACCGCCGTGGGCGTGTGGGGGACCGTGGGGGCGGCGGTGGTACTGGTCGCCCTATGTGCGGCGCGAGCGGCCCTGGTCTAAGCACCGAGACCGGCACAAGCGGCTAGCACGCCGAGTGGAGACCGTCGAGGCCGAAAGCAGGACCAGCTGCCGGAGGCGGCGTTCGTCGCTCACTCAGCATCGATTAGCCGCTTGCGCAAATCGCCCAGAGCCGACCGAGCTGAGTTCACCGGGTTATCGGCGCTAATGTGGTGTTTAAGATCGGGGTTTTAATTGCTGCGGCGCGGGAAAGTCGGCGTGATTACCGCCTGCCGGTCCTCAACACCGCACCGCATCCACCTTCGCCGTCCCACGCAGAGCGGGCGCGGCCTGTCGTTGGCGCCCAGTGGCGCGCGTGACGGCCCGAAGTGTCCAGAATCGGCACAAACGACTCTGACGTCGCTGGCAGCCGCAGGCAGAACGTTGGAATCATGCGGTATCAGAAACGGCCCCAGCGGTCACCGGCGGCCTTTGTGCCGATTTCGGACATTCCGCCCCACCGCGGGACACCCGGACACACACCACCAACCCACCAGCCCTCAACCCACCAAGTCGACACCACCCAACACCGACACACCCTCGAACCAGAGGAGCCCTATGACTCAGATCACCGAGGCATCTGCACCCAGCAGGGCGTTGCGTATCAACACATGTAACCGCCAGTGTGGATTCTGGGGAAGTACATCGCTGTTATTCCTCCACAGCTGTGGACACTTCTGGGGAAACACATCCGTGTGGTTCTCCACAGGGTTGCGCACAGCTGGGGATCAACCGGCAAGATTGGCATGTTCGTGCGGATAATCGGGTACCCCACAGCTTGGGGACACGTCTGCCTCCCACCTGTGCACGCGTGCCGACGGCGCCTGTGGACCGAGTTCGTCCCAACCGGTCATGCGGGGGTCTGGCAGTCCCAAGGGGTCTAAGGGCGCGTGCGGGCCGGTGATGTGGGGTGGCAGTGTCCGGGGGTCGTCTACTACGCCGGTTAGTGGTCTACCACGCCGATTCGGTGTTTGCTGAAGGGCTGTGGAGCCTTCAACTGAAGTCTAAGTGGCGCAGTAGAGGCCGAACCGGCGTACCTGCCAGGTGCCCGTGTCTCCTCCATGAGTTCTGATGCGCGCATGAGCAAGTTGCCATCCGCAGGGTCCATCTCGACCAGAACGTCGATGTCGCTGTCAGCATCCGCCGTGCCGCCTACGGGTGTCTACACCTCCGGGTCAGGGCTCGTCGTCTGTGTGCCCTCATCGGCGATGTCGGTGCGCTCCACCTCCAGGGTGACCTCGGTGACCATGGCGGCGATGACGCCGATTGCAGCCAGCACCGGCGCGGCCAGCACGGTGATGCCGCCGACCACCGCGCCGGGGGTAAGCGGCACGCTCAGGAACTCCCGGCCGGAGGAGTCGCGTAAGATCACGCGGCGGACGTTCCCGTTCGCGACGAGCTGCTTCACGGTGGCGATCAGCTGGTCGCCGGCGACGGTGATCCAATCAACTACGGTTCGCGGGCTGCCCCCGGCGGGCTCGGCGCCGACGTTCTGCTTGGAGTCGGCGGCCCCGGGTGTCTGTGTACTCATGGCTCAAGTCTGACTGTGATCATGCACCAGCACCATGGGGAAGCACCCTGAGATGCCCCGGAGCGGCGACCGGTCTCGGCACGTAATAAGTGCCGTTCTCGGTGGTGATGGTGGGAGTGTGTGGGGAAAGTGTGCAGGGTTTCAGGAGTGAAACTGGATTTAGAGTGGAGCCAACGGGACTCGAACCCGTAACCCCCTGCTTGCAAAGCAGGTGCGCTACCAATTGCGCCATGGCCCCCCGGTCATGCGACGGGGTCGGTGACCTCCGCCCATGCGGCCCGCTCGGCCCGCTCGGCCTCCAGCTTCAGCCAGGCGGCGTAGCCGAGAACCCCGAGGCACGAGAAAACCGCGGCAAGCAGGAGCGTTCGGCTCTTCATGAAGCCCCCTCACCTTCCACCGCGACCGGTGGGCCTAGCTGGACTTGAACCAGCGACCTCATCCTTATCAGGGATGCGCTCTAACCAACTGAGCTATAGGC